>JAUILJ010000380.1 GCA_030433055.1 Polyangia bacterium | reverse complement strand
GGCGGTCGCAAGACCGAGCTGCAGGATGACGCGTACCTGGGGCTCGAGCTGGCCGGACAGTTTCGCTTGGAGCAGCTGATCGGGATCGGAGCGATGGGGCGGGTCTATCGCGCGCACCAGTCGGGCATCGGGCGGGACGTTGCAGTGAAGATTCTGCACCGGGAGCTGCTGACGAACGAGACGCTGATCCGGCGTTTCCACCAGGAAGCAAAAGTGGCCAGCCGCCTGCTCCACCCCAACGTGGTGCAGGTGCTGATGACGGGTCAGCTGCCGCGCATGCCCGACTCGCTGATCGGCGGCGAAGCCTATCTGGTGATGGAGCACCTGGACGGCATCTCGCTGCGCTCCTGCTTGGGTGCCGCGGGTGGCGCGCTGCCGCTGCCCAGGGCGCTGCACGTCGTGCTGCAGGTCTGCGACGCCGTTGGCGAGGCACACGCCCAGAACATCGTGCACCGCGATCTGAAGCCCGAGAACGTGATGCTGGTACGCCGCGGCGACGATCACGATTTTGCCAAGGTGCTCGACTTCGGCGTCGCCAAGATCGACCTCGGAGAGGAGTCCGTGGCGACCCAGGCTGGGGCGGTGTTTGGCACTGCGCGCTACGTCTCTCCGGAGGGCGCGCGTGGCGACCGCGTAGGGCCGTCCGGGGACGTGTACGCCCTGGCGACGATGCTGTTTCAGACGCTCAGCGGCACCACGCCCTTCGACGGAGACAATCCGGTCGCGATCCTGGTCAAGCACGCAAACGCCGAACCGCCGGACGTCCGCAGCATCGCGCGTTCGAGCTATGTCCCGGAGCCGATCGCGCGGGTGATCCGTCAGAACCTGGCCAAGCAACCGTCAGAGCGCGCCGCGGACGCGCGCGTCTTCGGTAGAGCGCTGGTCGAAGCCGCGCGGCAAAGCGGCTTGGCACCGGAAGATCTCGCGCTGCGCTCCACGTTGCTCGGCGGCAGCCAGGCGTTGAGCCTCTCGAGCCTGCAGCGCACGAAGAGCCTCGACCTGACTCCGGATCTCGCGGCGCGCATGCGCGGAGAGTCGCCTGAGGGTCGTCCCAGCGCGCCCAGCGGAACGCAAGTCCTCGAGCCGGAAGACACGCCGAACAAGCCGGCTACCCAGCTGGTGGAGCCCCCCGAAGCAAATCCTCCCGGCAATGCTCATGACACCCGGGTCTCTCCGGCGCTCACTCAAAACGACGACGGCACGCCGGCGCCGGCAGAAGCCAGCAGGTCAGGTCATATCACCCCCACCGGAGACCCCGAGCGCCTGTCGGTGCCCACACCGGCGAGCCCCAGTTCCCCCGACGCGGCCAGCTCCCTGGTGCCACCGAGTTCCAGCGGCGCGCCCCGCTCCTCCTCGCCCTCGGGAACGCTCAGCTCGCCCGGCTCTGGGCCGAGCTCAGGACGCACCAGCTCACCCGGGTCACCTGACATCCACGACGACGTGCCACTGAGCGGTCCGCCGAGCAGCGCCTCGCCCCCGAGCAGCCCTTACGCTTCGCCGCTGAGTGGCCGCGGCTCACTCCCCAGTGTAGAGCCCTACGAGATCCCCGAGGATCAACCGAAGTCGCTTCGCGCGTTGGTGCTGCTGCTGTGCTTCGTGCTCGGCGCCGGCCTCAGCGTGGGCATCGCGTACAAGCTCGGGGTATTCGACAGCAAGAAGCTGTCCGCCGAAGCCTATACCCAGCAAGCCCAGAGAGCCCTCGCGGCTGGCCACATCGTTGAGCCTCCGGGAGACAACGTCCGCGACATCACCGATGCCGCGCTGCGACAGTGGCCGAAGCATGCCGCGCTGCTCCAGGTGAGGCGAGACGCAGCAAGCAAGCTCGTCACACAAGCCGAGGCCGAACGGAGTCGGCCGGTCGAGGCCACGCGGCTGCTGAACCTGGCCACGGACCTGGACGCAGAGAACGCCCGCGCAAAGCAGCTCTTACGCGAGATCTCGAAGCCCCCCGAGCTCGACGCGGGCACAGCTCAGGCGGCCCCCAGCGCCACAGGCGCGTCTGCTCGTGTTCCGCACGGTACCAAGCCACCGGCTGCAAAGGCCTCGGGCTCGGCCAGTGCGGCCCCGAGCGCTGCGCCGTCGGCAGCTCCGCCAGCTCCCACCGCTACGAGCTCCTCTGGGGGGCGCTGGCTGTGACCCGCTGGCTTGCCCCCCTAGCCATCGCGAGCGCCGTCTCGATCGCCGCTCCTGCGGTCGCTCAGGAACACGAGAACGAGGAAGAAGGCATGGGGCCCAGCCCGCGCACCTTGGTGCGCCCCCACGGCGCCGCCGAAGCCGGCGTTGGCCTGCTCACCCTCCCCGGTGCCGAGGTCTGCGTGGACGTGACCCAGGGTTGCGAGACGGGGGACACCAGCCTGGAACTCCACGCCTGGCAGCTCTATCGCGCGAGCGTCGACCTCGCCTTCGGCGCTGGCATCACGTTGGCGCTGACGCCCTCCACCGACGCCCCAAGGGAGGACCCTCCGGGCGTACCCCGCGACCACGCGCGGCGCTATTTCACCGTGGAAGCAACCGCGCGCTACTACGCCGTGGTGACCCGCTCAGTCGAGACGTGGCTAGGCATCATGACCGGCCTGGTCGTGATCAGCGACCGCTTCACGCCGCAAGATCCCGAGAGCGACAAGGCGTTGGTGGGGCCTCCGGGCGTCACGATCCGCACGGAGGGACTGAGCCTCGGGCTAGGCGGCGGCGCTGCCTTCGCGCTGGCGCCGAACTGGAGCCTGGGAACCAGCCTGCGCGTGGGCACCTGGTTCTTACCTGAAGAACCCGCGAAGAGCCCCCTCGGCGACGAAGCCTCACTGGCAGGCCGCATCACGATGTTCGACATCGGCGTCAACGTTGCCTACCGGCTCAACCTGTGAGCGGTCAGGGAAGGTGCAACAATAACCCCGCGGAAGCGGTGAGGAGGCGATCGAGCAGTAGCGCGAGGATCCCCAAGAGCGCCAAGCTCTTGAGCGGCTCGAGCACCGGCTGCAGGTGCGCGGGGTTCGCGGCGCGGGTCACCAAGGCCGACGCCAGCTGAAGCACCAAGGATGCAGCGATCAGGGGCGCAGCGACCGCCAGCGCGATCTGGATGCCCTGAGTGAGATGCAGCGCAGCCCCGAGCAGTGGCTGCTTGAACGCGAGACCGGGACGGATCAACGCCTCCGCGATGCGTGCGGGACCGCCGCTCTGCAAGAACAACCAGCACCCGAGCAGCCCCATCAGCACACCCGTTGGCCCGATGGGCTTATCCAAGACGGCGATGCTCGACTCAGCCCGGGCACCACGCAAATCGTCCACGACCCCGCCCACCATCACCAACGTCCAGATCCCTACGGCAGCGACGAGCGCCACCGGCAGCCCCAACGCCATCTGTTGCAGCAAGAGCACGGGCCACGCCAGCTTCGAGCTGGCCGCCAGCGGCGTCAGCGCAGGGGCCACACAGGCTGCGATCGCGAGCCCAAGCGCCGCCCTGGCCGGCCCCGGCAACGCGCGCAGTCCAAAGGCCGGCACCAGCGTCACTGACGGCGCGACTCGAGCCCAGGCCAGGCCCCACGCACGCAAATCGGCCGCCGTGAGGTTGAACACCTCGAGCCACGACTCGACCAGCCCAGGAGCAGCCACGGGCGGGACTATAGCCTCCCACTTGCCAGCACGCGCCAGGTCCGGAACGTCGTACCAGTCGCTTGACGATCATCGGCAACCGTCCCCAAGGCAGGCGATTGACGCGCCTGTGGAGGGTCGGTAGACCGCTGGGCCAAACGCGGTCGCCGCAGAAACTCCGCGCACGCCCGCCGTCAGCTCAGGAGGCACAGCCACATGGCTCTCGATCTATCCGCCGTCGGCGCCAAGACCGACGTCTACGACTACCCCTACGACTGGAAGATCCTCGCGACGTATGCCCTCGGCATCGGGGCGAAGAAGGACGAGCTCGCCTACGTCTACGAGGCCAAGGGCCCGAAGGTCTATCCGACCTTCGCGGTGGTGCCCTCCTTCGGCCCGATGGGCGAGATGGTGGGCAAGACGCAGGGCAGCCTCGCGAGCATCCTGCATGGTGGGCAGTCCGTACGCATCCACAAGAAGATCCCCTCCGAAGGCGTCGCAAAGACCGTCGCCACGCTCGACGGCATCTACGACATGAAGAAGATGGCCCAGGCCATCGTCAAGACGAAGACCGAGATCGGCGGCGAGCTGATCTTCGAGACGGAGTCCTCCATCATTTTCCGCGGGGAAGGCGGCTTCGGCGGCGCTCCTCCCCCCAAGCAAGCCATCCCGGAGATCCCCGATGGCATGAAGCCCAGCTGGACCCACGAGGAAACGACCAGCCCCGAGCAAGCGCTGCTCTACCGCATCTCGGGCGATCAGAACCCGCTGCACGCCGATCCGGATTTCGCCAAGATGGTCGGCTTCCCCGCGCCCATCCTGCACGGCCTGTGCTCCTACGGCTTCGTGGCCCGCGCCGTGATCCTCAAGGCGCTCGGTGGCGACGGGGACCGCGTGAAGTTCTACTCGGCGCAGTTCCGCAAGCCGGTGTGGCCAGGCGAGACCATCCGCACGGAAGGCTACGATCTGGGCAACGGCGTCACCGCGGTGAAGGCCTACGCCGCCGACCGACCCGACCCCGTGATCGCCCGCGCATGGGTCGAAGCGAGCGCTTCCTGAGCGCCTGATGCGCTCGCGAACAGCAGCGCATGAGCGACACAAACTCGAATAAATTCTTAGCGTTAGACTAGCTACGGGAGCGGCCCTGCCGACCGCCTGGGGAACATCCCCAGGCGCCGAGTGGTTGGCTGCCCCGCATTCTGTTACGGAAGCCCCCAGCATGGCGAAGAAGCACAAGAAGCAACACGAACCCGAAGAAGAACTCGACGACGACGAAGAGTACGTCGACGACGAGGAGGGCTCGGACGAAGAGTACGAAGACGAGGACGACGAAGAAGAGTACGAAGACGAGGACGACGAAGAAGACGAGGACGACGAAGAAGACGAAGACGAGGAGGAAGTCGCTCCTGCTCGCAAGCGCAAGGCAGCTCCCGCGCGCGACGCACGCGGTGGCAAGCGTCCTGGAGCGCCTCCGCCGCCCAAGGTCTACGATCCAGACGCCGATCCCACCTGGTGGGCGCCCTGGGCCGTGATGCTCGGCTTGATCGTCGTCGGCTTGCTCGGCTTCATGGGTGTGTTCTGGCCCACGGCCCACGTCGAAGAGGCGCACGCCGAGGAGACGGCAACCATCGCCCACGCGGATCCTGCGCCGACGCCTTCAGTCGCCCACAAGATGACGCCCGAGCAGATGGCGGAGCTGCGCAAGCGCATCGAGCAGCGGCGCAACCAGCAGCTCAAGCAGCAAGATGGAGAGACGGTCACCGCTTCTCACATCCTGATCGGCTACAAGGGCGCGCAGCGCGCGAAGTCCGACCGCTCCAAGGACGCAGCCAAGAAGCTCGCAGACAAGATCGCCAAGGAAGCCAAGGCCAAGGACGCGGATTTCGCGGCGCTCGCCAAGAAGTATTCCGAAGGCCCCAGCGCCCCGCGCGGTGGTGATCTCGGTCCCTTCTCCAAGGGCCGCATGGTCAAGCCCTTCTCCGACGCAGCCTTCGCGCTCAAGGTCGGTGAGGTGTCGAACCCAGTGGAAACGCCGTTCGGCTACCACATCATCAAGCGCACCAAGTAGCCGCCGAAGCGGCGAACGAAGAAGGAGCCGGTGTCCCTGGGGACGCCGGCTCTTCGCTTTTCGAACCTGAGTGCTCAGCTGGTTTCGGGGGTGAGACGCGCTGCTTCGCGCCGCGATTCCCCGGGGCACCGAGTTCAGGCCAACAGATGCTTGGCGATCACGATGCGCTGAACCTGACTCGTGCCCTCGCCAATCTCGCAGATCTTGGCGTCCCGCAGGTGGCGCTCGATGTCGAACTCCCGCGTGTAGCCATAGCCACCGTGGATCTGCAGCGAGTCGTTGCACACCTGGGTCGCCACCTCGCTGGCGAAGAGCTTGGCCATCGACGCCTGCTGGGTGAAGGGCTCACCACGATCCGCCAAATCAGCGGCGCGGTGGATCAACAACTCCGCGGCGTCCAGCTTGGTGCGAGCGTCGGCCAGCATCCACTGGATGGCCTGGAAGTCGGCGATTGGTCGGCCGAACTGGCTACGCTCCTTGGCGTAGCGCACTGCCATGTCCAGCGCTCCACGGCCGAGGCCGAGCGCCATGGCGGCGATCGAGATGCGACCGCAGTCGAGGATGCTCATCGTGTCGTAGAAGCCGTGGTCTACCTCGCCCAGGCGCTGGGAGTCGGCCACACGCACGTTCTCCAATGTCAGCTCGACGGTGTCGCTCGAGCGGCAGCCGTACTTCTCGAGCTTCTTGCTGGCGGCGTAGCCTGGGGTCGTTTGCTCGACGATGAACGCGGTGATGCCCCGCTGCGCCTTGACGTCCTTGTTGGTGCGCGCGAGCACGACGGTGAAGCCACCCACCGACCCCTGGGTGATGAACATCTTGGTGCCGTTGATCACCCAGTCATCACCGTCGCGAACGGCGGTCGTCTGCATCCCTGCGGAGTCAGAGCCCGAACCCGGCTCGGTGAGCGCCCAGGCGCCCAGCCACTCCCCGCTGGTGGCCTTGCTGAGGTACTTTTGCTTCTGGGCTGCTGTGCCAAAGGAGAGCACGTGCCCCGTGCCGAGCCCATTGTGGCTCGCCACCGTGAGGGCCAAGGACCCGTCGACCCGCGCGCACTCCTCGACCACGATGGCGTAGGCCAACATGTCCATCGCGGAGCCGCCGTATTCCTCGGGGATACGGATACCGAGCAAGCCGAGCTCAGCGAGCTTGGGGACGATCTCCTGGGGAAAGCGCTCTTCGCGGTCCCATTCACGAGCCTTCGGGCGCACCTCGCGCTCACAGAAGTCTCGAACGGTCTGCCTCAAGATGCGGTGCTGCTCGGGTAGCTCGAAATCCACGCTCGACCTCGCTGATTGGTATCGTCACAGAGACCGCAGCGCGCCGCGGCCCAGAGTAAAAGCCTGACCTCGCGAGGTAGCATATCGAGGCGAGCTGGCGGACGGATTCCAGACACAAAGCACTGGTTCAACCACCCACCCTGCACTTAGCTGCAGGCGTTTCAGGCCTTTGCGCGGTGCGACGAGGCTCAGCCGCCGAATGTGCGCTTCAGCTGCTCGAGCTTCTCGTCGTGGCTCAGCTTGAGCTTCGCGGCGTCCTCGCTGGTCTGGTCGGAGCTCAAGACCAGTTCCTCGTCCACGACGCCGATCACCTGCTTGCCTTTGACACCGACCAGCCACTCCAGGACCGGCTGATCATCGGCTGACCGCCGCTCCATCGCCACGGCCTCGACTCCGGCGCCGTCGAGCTTCTTGGCTTTGCCTTCCTTGCGCAGCAACGTCAGCACGTCCTTGGCCGCGGCGTCATCTTCAGCCACAAGAGTTACCATACGGAAACGCTTGTCGCCCCGAGCATAGTAGCCGACTGCACCCGCGCCGGTGCCAGGGACAGCGAACGCATCGCTCATCAGGTAACGGGT
>JAUILJ010000379.1 GCA_030433055.1 Polyangia bacterium | reverse complement strand
CGCCAGGCGCTGCAGGCTCATGGCGGTGAACGCTGTGCCGTCGCCCCCGATCGTCACGAGGCGGTCGACATCGAGACGGCGGATGGCATCCAGGGTTTCTTCAAGTTTGCCTTGCTGGGCTGGATTCGCACGAGCGATCCCGATGGCCGAGCCGCCGCGGTAGTGGATGCGGCTGACCGCCTCGATGTCCAAAGGGCCAACGTGGCTGATGTCACCGCGCATCAGCCACTTGAACCCATCACGGATCCCGATCACCTCGATGCCCGAGACGCAGGCGCGAATCGTGGCTGCTGCGATCACACTGTTGATACCGGGCGCTGGACCACCGGCTGCCAAGATTCCCAGCTTGCTCATCGAACGGGCCTCTTCCCTGCCCAACGCGGCGCTTGCGGCGTTGGCTAGCAAATACTGCCACGTTGCGTGTTTCAGGCACGCTACCCCGCGAAGCTGACAGCTCACGGGCATGACAATCCTCAGGATGCAGCGCCGAGGTGTGCCCGCCCACAGCGCCGAGGCAAACCTGCCCGTTTTCGCCCCTTCGCGCAAGCTCCCGGCGACTGTGGAGTCGATCTACGCAGCCGCTCCTCTCCTTCGAGGCAAGCAGCCACGGATCCGAACAGCGGTCAGGGGACCAGCATGATGTCATCGACCCAGACGTCGAACGCCACGTTGGTGCCGACCTCGAACTGCATCGAGTAGAGCTGGTCCCGTTGAATGCCTGGAAACTGCATGCCCCAGCCGTCCTGCTGGAGTTCAGCGAAACTCAAGGTGAACTGCTGCCACTCGGAGGTCAGCTGGAGGTTCGCCCCAAACGCATCGTCGCAGCTGTCCTCCGTGTTGGGATCGCACTGACCCCCTTCCGCTGACGTCTGAGCGTCGCTGAGGCCAACCCGGATCGCGAGCGAGCCAGCGCCGCTGCGGGCCCAGAAGCTGACGCCGCTGTAGGCGGAGGCGTCGTAGGTGCCGCGGGTCGTCCCGTCGTTGTTCAGATCGAACCCGAACCCCGCGCCCCACTCGGTGAATCCGTCTCCGCTGCTGTGGGCGGCGAAGGTGCTATCTCCGCGAGGCTCGCTGAGTTGACTCATGGCAAAGTCCGCGCTCTCGGGCGGATCCTGGCTGCCCGTCGCATCGTTGTACACGTACCAGGCGCCGACTCGTCCGCCTTCCTCGGGGATCGAGCTGTCACCATCCTCCATGTCATCCAGGACGGTGCCGCTGCTGCTCCCGCCACCGGAGCCCCCATTCCCGCCGGAACCGCCCGGCGCCGAAGGCTCGCTACTGCCACCATCACACGCACCCAGGGCGAGCGCCAACCCGAGGCCGAGAACGCCCCAACCCAATGCACCCAAGTTCATCGCCTTCATCGCTCCATCTCCTTCACTTCTTCGCGCCGCCGGCGTCACTGACACCCGGTAAACTCGATATCGTCGAACCAAACGTCGAACGTCGAGCCTGGCTGGCTAACCTGAAACTGCACGCCGAAGAGCCGCGACTTGTCCACGCTCGCTGGCCTGGGCGCGCCCCAGTCTGACTCCTGTTTCATCGCAGAGAACGGCACCACGTAGCGCGTCCACTCGGTCTTCAGCGGCACCTCGACGCCAAAATCGTTGTAGCACTCGCTGCACTTCTTCCCCTCGGGCGCCGTGTTGACGTCCGGCACCTTCACTCGAATGCTTTGCCCTGGGGAACCCGCCTTGGCCCAGAATGCCAGCGCACCGTACCTGGAAGCGTCGTAGCTGCCGCCCTCTCTCAGCCCGAATCCGACACCAGCATAGACGTCTTCCCCCTTGGTCAGGCTGCCCTGCATGCGCACGGCGCCCTCGGAGTCGTGTCCCCCACTCGCCAGCTCGAACTCCTTGCCCGGCTCGACCTTGGAGCCGGACTCGTCCACGTAGGAGTACCAGTAGCCGTTATCCCCAGCCTGGTCGTCTCCATCCTCGGCGTCCTCCAACAGGCCGCCGGCGCAGCTCTGAGCGATCGCCGGGCCACTCTGCTTGCCCGCCGCCGCGGGCTGCGAACCCGTGGCGCTCGTCGCCCCACATCCCGCAAAGATCGAGACCGAGAGGACCGCGGCGGCGCCGCTCAGCGCGCTGCGCCAGATTTGAAGATCGGACATGCTATTTCATCCCTTCTCAGCGCGACTACCACCACATGCTGGCATCCACGCGGAAAACATTGACGTCAGGTCGCGTGACGCTGACCGTGCGCATCGTGTCTTCGTCAGCCGTCGCGGAACCGAAGCCATCGGGTAGCTCGACAGACGGCGGAGGCTGCACGCACAGCTCGGGCCGCGTGGGGTCGCCGCACTCACGCTGGTTGTAGACGTAGCGGCTGTACTGCACGGTGATCATCTCGTTGCTCACCCAGCTCGAACGGAAGATCACCCGGGGGCTGAGGATCATGAACGACTGCTCCGGAACCCGACTGTTCGGCTGCAGTCGGTCTGCGCGCGCGCCCAACCCGAACCACTTCACCAGCATCCACTCGACGTCCGCGCCGTACTTGATCTTGCGCAGACCATCGACGCGGTCGTTGTCACTGCTGACCCAGTTCAGCATCCCGTAGAGCTTGACGACCACGTCCTCACCCTCACCCCACCAATCGAACTCAGGATCGCGCATGCTGCCGATCAGGTTGCTCAGGCTCAGCTCATACTGGGCTGCGAGGGTGCTCACTGCGCCGTTGCCGCCGCTGCAGCCGGTGGCCCTGGGCGTCTCGAAGCAGTCTCGAGTGTCGAGGTAGTTGCCCGTGATGCCGTGGTCGTACTCGCCGCCACCATTCGAGTGGATCACGTTGATCGCTGGAGCGACCGTGATGGCGTCCTTGGCAACCACGCGACTGAACCCCGCGTAGAGCAGGCCAAAACCATGAAAGTCGAAGCGCAGATCACCGCCGTAGACGATCAAGCTGCCGTCAGGCTGATCCTGCAGGGGGTCGAGGTTGCGGTCCTCCTCTTGAGTCCACGAGGAGAGGAAGTGCAGGCCCAGCTCGTAGTCCTGTTTCAGCTGCGCCCACACGTGCTCGTGATGCAAGAGCGTGAACCGAGTCTTGTTGAAGATGTCCGGGTCCGGCCTGCGGGTTCCAAAGCCTTGCTCCGCCTTCAGCGTGACACTCGGCAGGTCGTGCTCGTAATGGACCGTGTAGCCCATGACCGCGGTTCGACCGAAGAGATAGGTGTCGTATTCTCCTGCGTCGTAGCGGCCCATCTCGCCGTACAGTCCCCAGTGTGCCCCCGCCCTGAGCTCGAGGCGATCCTCGCTCCCCAGATCTGGCGTGAGGGTCACGAAGGCCTGACTGATCCCGAGCTGAGCCTCCTGCTCGTTGTACGAGGCGTCAGTGAAATTGTACGCCTCGAGCCCAACGGTACCTTTCGCGAAATCTTTCCCTACGGATAGATAGAGTTCCGCCCAGTCACGCTGATTGTGGCGGGTGTACTGCCAGCTCAGATACTGGTCATCGGGGGTGACGGCGTTGTGGAACGTCGTGGAGCTCTGACCGTCGGCGGGATCATCTCGCTTGCCGATACCGAGGCGCATGGGTGCACGAAAGAACCCATGAAACTCTGTGGACAGTCCCTCGGAGGTGCCTGGCCCACTGGTGCTGGTGGGTGTGTCTCGGCCGCCCTTGGCCTGCGCCGGATCCGCGTCCGCGGAGGCGCTCGAGGGACCCCCGGTATCGTCTCCCCCCACAATCACGGTTTCCTGTGCGGAAACCTCTGAAGAACTTACCAGCGCAGCGACCAAGCCGAGGGCAGCGAGGGATGCCCGAAGCGACTGCGAGGCGGAATGGGGAGACATGCGCTGCACGGCAGAGCGAAACTCGTGCCAGCGGTCCCATTCGCCCTGCCCAGCAGGGCCCGCCAAGCGGGCGTTCGCTGAAAGCCCCGACGCCTGAGCGTGGCTGGAAGCTCGCCATCCGGCGCTGGGTTGACCTTCAGCGAATTTCCGCCCGGTACCATGGACCGAACGGCACTGCGTGTTCCGGATCTGAGCGATCCTGGGGATCGAGCGCATCCCTGGATGCTGCCTAGCTCTCGCTTCCCACGATGGGCGTTTCTGAGCGCAAGTTTGGTCATTTTTGACACCTGCGGCGCTTTCTATCTGGGGAAACTGAGTGCGCGATGGTCGGGCGAATCAACGCCATCGACCGTCGCCCCCGCCGCGCTTGGCGCGGCACGGCTCTCGCACTGCAGGTTCCGCGATCGTCCATGCAATCCTCCCTCAAAGCTCCACTCCTTGACCTGGCGAACCTCGCCGGGTTGATGGCTCTCTGCCTTGCGATCGGTTGCGAGCCCGAGGCGCGCCCGCCGGATCCCGGCGTGCTGGTGATCACCGAGAGCGAGCAAACGGCGTCCTACGTCCGCAACTTCAACCCTCTGCTGGGCTCTGGGCGCTGGGCGGCCAACCACGCCATCTACGAGCCGCTGCTCATCTACAACGTGGCGCAGAGCCGCTACGAGCCATGGCTCGCGACGGGCTATCGGTGGAGCGATGATCGATTGGCGCTGAGCTTCGAGGTTCGCTCCGGGGTGCTGTGGTCCGACGGTAAACCGTTCAGCGCGGGCGACGTCGTGTTCACCTTCGAGCTCCTGCACCGCTTCACGGCCCTGGACATCAACGGCGTGTGGAAATTCCTCGAGCGGGTCGAGGCTCCCACGCCGGACCGCGTGGTGCTGCGCTTCAAGCGGCCATTCGTGCCTGGCCTGTACTATCTCGCGAGCCAGCCCATCGTCTCGGAGCACCGCTGGCGCCAGGTGGAAGATCCGGTGACCTTCGCGGACCCCGATCCAGTCGGAACTGGGCCGTTCACCGAGATCGAGATCTTTCAGAGCCAGGTCTACCAGGTGGGCAAGAACCCTCACTACTGGCAGGCGGGTAAGCCCAAGCTCGAGGCGCTGCGTTTCCCGGCCTTTCCGGCCAATGATCAGACCAACCTCGCGCTGATTCACGGCGACCTCGACTGGGCGGGGACATTCGTCCCGGCGATCGATCGAACCTTCGTCGATCGGGATCCGCAGCATCATCGCTACTGGTTCCCGCTGATGCAGGGCAGCGTCTTGCTGTACCCCAATCACGCTCGAGCGCCCCTCGACGACGTGAACGTGCGCAAGGCGATCAGCATGGCGATCGACCGCAAGAAGCTGGTCCAGGTCGCGCTCTTCGACTACTCGCGCCCGGCCGACGCGACTGGCCTCTCCGACGCCTACGCGAGCTACCGCGATCCTCGAGCCGTGGCAGCCGGTGACTGGGTCGAGTACTCGCCGAAACGGGCCGCCACCTTGCTTGACTCCGCGGGGATACGCAAAGGTGAAGACGGTGTGCGGCGTCTGACCAGCGGTCGGGTGTTCGAGCTGGAGGTCAACGTGGTGGCGGGCTGGAGCGACTGGGTGCGGGCCGCGCAGGTGATCTGTCGCAATCTGGAGCAGGTGGGAGTCAAGGCTACGCTGCGCAGCTACGACTTCGGCGCGTGGTTTCAGAAGCTGCAGCGAGGCGATTTCTGGCTGAGCCTGGGCTGGACCGAGGAAGGCCCTACGCCGTACTCCCTGTATCGCGGACTGATGGCGACCGAGACGAAGCAGCCCCTGGGTGAGGAGGCCGCGACGAACTGGCATCGCTTCGCCTCCCCCCGCGCCGACGCATGGCTGCGCGAGCTCGAGCGCACCACGGACCCAAGACGGGAACATCAGCTCTACGCATCGTTGCAGCGCCTGTTCGTCGCGCAGGCACCGGCGCTCCCGCTCTTTCCTGACGTTTCCTGGGGGGAATACAGCCTCAAGCGGTTCAAGGGCTTCCCGAGCGAAGCGGATCCCTATGCGCTCCTCACCCCCAACAAGGCCCCCGACAGCTTGTTGGTGCTCACGCGATTGGAGGCGCGATGAAGCGCTGGCTGCGGGTGTCGGCGGTGCTGAAGTTCGTGTTTCGGCGCCTTGGCTTCTACCTCGTGGCGGCGTGGGCCTCGATCACCCTCGCCTTCCTGATCCCGAGGTTGATGCCTGGAGATCCGGGCTCAGCGATGTTCGCGCGCTTCAAAGGCCAGCTGAAGCCGGAGGCCATGAACGCCTTGCGCCAGGCGTTCGGTTTCAGCGACGCGCCGCTCCACGAGCAATACCTGAGCTACCTCGGTCACGTCCTGCGGGGAGATCTCGGCATCAGCATCAGTCACTTCCCGGCCAGCGTGAACAGCGTGATCGGGAGTGCGCTGCTCTGGACGCTGCTGTTGGCCGGGGTCTCCGTCGTGCTGAGCTTCGCCATCGGAACGGGCCTCGGAGTGCTGAGTGCGTGGAAGCGTGGAGGAACCCTCGATCGCTATGCGCCGCCTGCGTTGATCTTCCTGGGCGCGTTCCCGTACTTCTGGCTCGCGATGCTGGCGCTGTTTCTCCTCGGCTTCGAGCTTGGCTGGTTTCCACTGAGCCACGCCTACTCGGATCGCCTCACGCCAGGGTTCTCCTGGGCATTCATCGGGAGCGTGTTGAAGCACGCTTTCCTACCAGCGTTGACCATCGTGGTCGCGACTCTGGGCGGCTGGATGCTCTCGATGCGCAACACGATGATCGCCGTACTGGGCGAAGACTACATCACCTTGGCTCAGGCGAAGGGCCTGCGCAGTCGCCGCGTCATGTGGACCTATGCCGCGCGGAACGCGCTGCTCCCCAACGTCACCGGCTTCGGCATGGCCTTGGGCTTCGTGCTCAGTGGCTCCCTGCTGACGGAGATCATCTTCTCCTACCCGGGGCAGGGCTACCTCTTGATTCAGGCGGTGCGCAGCCTCGACTACCCCTTGATTCAGGGCCTGTTTCTCACCATCACGCTCGCGGTGCTCGGGGCGAACTGGCTGGTGGACATCGCCTACGCTTGGCTCGACCCGAGGACCCGATGAGGCGCATTTTTTCCTCGCGGCAAGCCGTTTTCGGGCTGGGCCTGCTGGCGCTCTTCACGCTGATGGCGCTGATCGGCCCGTGGCTTGTTCAGGACCCGACTGCGTTCGTCGGTGTGCCCCTCCAGCCTCCGTCGAGCGCCCATTGGCTTGGCACCAACGGTCAGGGACAGGACGTCTTGGCCCAGACCGTGGCGGGGGCGCGCACTTCATTGCTGGTGGGTTTCGCGGTCGGGTTCGGCGTGGTCGCCATCGGCGCGGTCGTGGGTACGGCCGCGGGGTTCTTTGGCGGGTGGATTGACGACACGCTGAGCTTGCTGATCAACGTGTTCTTGATCATGCCAGGATTGCCGCTGATGGTCGTGATCGCCGCGTATCTGCCGCCGGGCCCCGTGACCATCGCGTGGGTGTTGGTCTTCACCGGTTGGGCCTGGGGGGCGCGGGTGATTCGCTCTCAGACACTTGCCATACGGAATAAAGACTTCGTCTCGGCGGCGATCGTGAGCGGGGAGCGCTCACTGCGCATCATCCTGTGGGAGATCCTACCGAACCTCAGCGGGCTCTTGGTGTCGTCCTTCATCGGAGCGACGATCTACGCGATCGGTGCCCAGGTCGGCCTCGAATTTTTGGGGTTAGGAGACGTGTCT
>JAUILJ010000378.1 GCA_030433055.1 Polyangia bacterium | reverse complement strand
CGTGCACCGCATGCTCTTTGGGGAGGGAACCGGTCCAGGTACCGAGGCGCTCGCGCTCGTCTGGGAAGGTGCTCAGCACGTTTTCCGTAGGGATCCAAGTAGCTACGGCGTTACCGGCGTAGAGCGGGTTCCCCTTGGAGCGCCGACCCCGCTCGCGCGTGCGTACACCGTCTCCGCTCGGCTGCTGGGGCTTGCGCGCACGCCACTGTTCCAGCGCAAGAGCTCGGGAGCTGTCACCTTGGGTGTGGCGTTGATGGACCCTCCAGGCATCATCCTGTCTGGCGACGTGCCTCAGGTGTCTGCCGAGCTGGGTTTTCATCTTGGTGCGATGCTCGGCGCGACCCTTCCTCAGTACGTGCTCTTGTTTGGCTCCACTGAGTCGCAGGCCCGGGCCGTGTTCAAGGGCCTGGGGCTCGCGTTTGGTCCACCCAGGACCAGCGGTGCGCGCTACGCCGCAGCGGCTACTCTGGCGGAGGTCCTGTGGGAGAGCATCCCGGCTCGCTCTCAGCGGCGCCTGCGGGAGCTCTGTGATCTCCCGGAGGCCCTCGACTACGACCTGACCGTCGCCGCCGCGCGGCTCGCGATCCGGCGAGCTGGGTTGTTCGTGGCTGGCGACGTTGCGGTCGCGATTCGGGAGACCTGCGTCGAGGAGGGGATCGCCAGCAAGGGACTCGAGGCACCTGGTGGCCTGGCTGCGCTGTGCGCTGCGAGCCCAGCGATCAGCGATCTGGTCCTGCTCGCGACGAGCCCGGAGTTCGCCGACGCACGCTGGCGATCGGGCAGTTCGTCGCGCAAGCGCCCGAACTGGTCTACATTCTAGACGTCCCATGAGCCCCGCATCCTTGCGTTTCCCCGCCGACGAGGGCGCTCGACGTGTTCGGGCCGCGACATTCGAGTCGCGGTCGGAGGCCACTGGCTACGGCGTTTTGACGTTCTCCCCTCGGGGCCCGGGGACAGCGCTCGGCGCCTTGCGGCAACTATCCGGAATTGTTCATCTCTTTTTTCGGGGCCTGGGCTCGGCGGGGTTGGCACGTACGTGGCTAGTAGCCCTGTTGATGCTTACCCAAGCGGGCTGCCTCCTCGGTGAGGCCCCGGAGTACCAGTCACGGCGCCAGACGCCGCCGGTGGTCCTGACGACCACCGCCGATCCGTCCCTCAATCGGGTGATCCCCGGGCGCATGGATGAGACCCAGGAGTTCAAGGTGCTGTATCGCTCCGAGGACGCCGGGGATTCGGTGACTGCTATCTTGTTTCGCGATTTCCACGCGGATAATACCATCCCTCAGATCCTGAAGAACATCGAGATAGCGCCGAGTTCGAACCTGTATCCCGACGAAGGGGAGCCGAGTCAGGCGCTAATCCCATACTCCTTCGTCAACGCCGACCTGGGTTGCCACAGCTACACGATGATGCTCACCCACTCGGGTAACCTCAACGTCGCGAGCCCCAGAAATGAAGACGACGTGGCGCTGGTCACCTGGTGGGCGAAGGTCGTGAACCAGAGTGGCGAACCCGCCGATGTATTGGTCGACCAGTGCGGAGCAGACGACCAATGATGGGTAGGCTCGCTCTCTCCGTGGGGATCCTGGCACTCGCCTTCGCAGGGTGTAGCGTGAACACGCTGGAGGACGCGGACACCGCGCCCACGCAGAACAGCTGTGAGACCCAGGCAGATTGCTCTGCTGGAGCGACCTGCGAGGGGTCGGTGTGCCGCACGAGCGCGGGCGCCATCGATGGTGTGCTGCTCGCCATCACGCCGGCAACGACCACGCAAACGGTTGGAGGGATCCGCTTCCTCAAGTCCTTGACCGGGCTGCGCGAGGGAGGGCAGAACCTCGCGTTGAAGCTCGACGCGCCCTCCACCGTCACGGGTACCGTCACGCTGGGCGGTGAGCCTGTGCCGTGCGACGTGCACGTGATGTTCACGCCGGTGGACCGCGTGCTCGGGCTGGCTCCCGACGAGTATTCCTCGAACACCTCTGGGGGCAAGCTCTCGACCAGTATCCCCGAGGGAACGTACGAGGTGTATGTGCGCGCACCCTCGAACAGCGATCTCGAGAGCTGTCCGGTCGTTCCGCGCCTGTACCGATCCATCCCCGTTCCCTCCGGGGTGGTCGACCTCCCCCTGATGTTGGGGGAACCCTCCATGCTCTCGCTGAGCTTCATCGCGAACGGCGTCAACCTGGAGGGTTGGCGTGTCTCGGTGATGGACTCCGAGTCTGGGCGGCTCTTGTCGAACGAGCTCACCCTCGCCCCGCAAATGCTGAGCGATGGAACCTACGGACTGGAGATCCCATTCAACGAGGTGCCCGATGATGGGCAGAGAGGCCAGGAGCTCATTCAGCTGCGCCCGCCCGCCGATGTGATCGGCCCCACGGTGCTCTGGAAGCGAGAAGGGCTCGAGGTCTTCGCACCCGGCGAGCTGGCCATGGACCTGTCCAAGGTGAGCTTCGAGATGGGGAGCTACTCGGGCTTCGTGGAAGGGCCAGACCGTAAGCAACAAGCGGCGACGTTGACGTTCACGGCTCTGACCTTGGATGGGTTGGGGGAGGGCGTGCTGGGGACCTTCACGACCACGACGGAGGCTGACGCCTCCGGAGCGTTCTCGATCGAATCGATTCCGCTCGGAACCTACCGGGTGCAGGTGACGCCTCCGGAAGATAGCCATCTGGGCGCCCGAGAGGTCGAGATCAGCGTGACCCCGAAAGGCCAGGGGGGCAGCACGATCCAGCTCGAGGCACGCACGCCCGTCGCTGCCACGGTGATCTTCGACCAGCCAGGCTCGCCCGCCGTCGCTGGTGCGACGGTGCAGGCGGTGGCGTCAGCGCGCCAGGGGGTGATCGGCGCCTTCAACCTCGCTCTCGGTCAGGCGCCTTTCGTTCCGCGCGCGTCTTCGGGCCTCACCAACCAGAGTGGGAACTTCACGCTCGAGGCAGACCCTGGCACGTTCGACATTTCCGTGCGGCCACCTGCGGGCTCCGGTTTGCCTTGGTTCGTGCGCCCCAACGTCACGATTCCCGTGCCGAACAACGGACTCGGCGTACTCACGATCGCCGCACCCGTGGTCCAGACCGGGGTCGTGACCCTGAATGGGGAACCCATCAGTGGGGCGTCGGTGAAGGCGTACGCCTACCTCGGCGCCGAGGGCTACCTGCCCGATCGGGTCGACGCCGTGAGTGTGATCGCCGTGGGTGAGGCCTACACCGCAGACGACGGAACGTTCCGGCTCTTCCTGCCCTCGGAGTGAAGTGTGGATGGGTTGCGTTACGCGAAGCTGGCAGTCTGCAACAAACTTCCGTAGCGCGATGCGTTGTCGCGCTACGCTGCGCACCCCTTGTCACCCAATAGCCGAACAACTGCGGCCACTTGCGGCTTGGTCTCGGCGCACTGCTACATAGCGGGACACCCCCTCACACCGGCTCACTTAGGCGTTTTCATACGGGTTTTCTGGCTTCACGGATCTGGTTCGTAGCGCCTGGCTGTAATAGTGTAGTCGAGTGAAATCCCCTCCTGGCGACGGACCTGGTGTCGAGTCCCGCGCAGCCGACCTCGCTCCGCTGGAGCCGTCGGAACGTGAGCGGGAGCTCGCAGGGGTGCTGCACGAGGTGTCCAACGCGATGACCGTGGTGCTCGGCTGGCTCGAAGCCGCCGATGGTCAGCTGGCAGCGGGCCCCGTGAAGGATGCGATCGCGATCGCGCGTTCTCACGCTCGAATCGGACATGCGGCCGCGCGCCGCGCTATCGGTGCCGAAGCGCCCGTTTCCGCGCGGCACGAGTTGGACCGGGAGGCACGGAGCGTGGCGCGGGACGCGACGCTCGGCGTGCTGCGCGAGGCCAGCCGCAATGGTGTCGAGCTTCGAGTCGACGACTCCCGCGTGGACAACTGCGCCGTGTTCAGCCCGGTTGCCGTCCAGCAGATCCTCACGAACCTGCTGCTGAACGCCATCGCGTTCTCTCCAGAGGGGGCGCTGATAACGCTCGATGTGATCGGTGAGGGATCGGATGTCGTATTCGCGGTCTCCGACGAGGGGCCCGGGGTCCCTCCAGAGTTGCGTGAGCGCATCTTCGACGGTCAGGTGTCCTTGCGAGAGGGTGGAGCAGGCATCGGCCTGACCCATTCGTTCGAGGTCGCCCGGCAGCACGGTGGTCGGCTCAGCCTCGGCGACAGCCTGATCGGCGCCCGCTTCGAGCTGCGCTGGCCGGTGGGTGAAGTTCGCTCGGCGATCCGTCATCGAAGCGTTCCCCCCGCGTCACTAGCGGGGCGCAGGGTGCTCGTGCTGGAAGACGATCCCGCGATCGTATCCCTGCTGGAGCTCGCTCTGGAGAGCCGCGGCGCCCGGGTCTTGGCGGCTCGCTCGGCTTCGGAGGTCGCCGAGCTGCGCGCCCAGGTGTTCGACGCGGCTCTGGTGGATTTATCTCCTCTCGGCGACGATCCGGCGCGCTGGATCCATGACCTCAAGGCGGAGCGCCCCGGGCTGCCAGTGGTCATGATCACGGGTAGCGCGCTGGATGTTCCGGGGCTGTCCACCGACGAGGTCATGACCTGGGTGCGCAAGCCCTTCGAGGTCAGCGAAGTCCTCGAAGCGCTGAGCTGCATCGAGTAGGCGCCCCGCTCGAGCGCGCCGCTAGGCCCCTGCCAGTGCGCCGCCTTGCATCGACGCAAATTTCCGCGTGGCGTTACGCCGGGCGTGCGCTGTGCGCACGCCGCACGCTCGACAGGGTGCCCGACGAGCCTGGCGTATCGAGGCGATCGAGCGTGACTCGACCTGGAGATTGAGCGAGCATCGGCCCGTGAAGTTCCGTCGGTCTCTGTTGTGCATTCCCGTGTTGTGTGGTCCGTTCGTGTTCGCCGCGTGCGGAAGCTCCCCGCCTCCAGCCGTGGCGCCGAGTCCGAGCGCTCCCCCCGGCGTCACCACCACGCCGGAGCCGGAGCCCTCTGGTCCGCCAGAGAGCGCGGGGGAGAGGGATGCAGCTCCAGCTTCGGCGTCGACTTCCGCGGCGGAGCCGGGCGCCGACACGACCTCGTGCGCCTCCCAGAGCCCATCGGTGTGCGCGGTGACCTCAAAGGATGAGTGCGCCTGTCAGGGTCGCTGCGGCGCGACCTGTGAGGGGTGCGAGGCCAAGTGCAGGGCGTCCTGCGATCCCTGCCTGAGCGGCTGTGAGCCGGGGGACGAGGTGTGCGGAGCCCAGTGCATCACCCGCATGATCGAGTGCCAGACGGAGTGCATCGAGCCTGCTAGCGATTGTGTGGTCGCTTGCATCGAAGGCGGCGAGTGTCAGTAGTCACGGCCTGACGCTTGGCCTCGGCACTGGCTGCACGACAGCAACCGCACGACACCAGCCGCAGGAGACCAAGCGCACAAAAACCAACAGAGCCTGTAGCCTGTGCAGCTCGAAGCTGACCAGCCTGCAGGCTCTGTGTTCTCGGCGAGCGAGTCGTCGTGCGAAGGGGGGGACTTGAACCCCCACGAGAGTTACCCCACTAGCACCTCAAGCTAGCGCGTCTGCCAATTCCGCCACCTTCGCGGGCGCCCTTCGAGCCATGGGTTGCTCTTGGGAGGCCGGAAGGTAGGCGGAGAAAAAACTTTGTCAAGCAAAGTTGGCATAGGCCCGCGAAATCCCTGGCAAACAACAGCGGCGTAGGTGCTTGGAGGGAGGGGGGGAGGACAGTCCTCGTCCGTCACTCGGCGCTACTCGCAGCTGTCGCCGCTGGACTCGAAGCTCACGCCGTCCAAGTCGAACACGAAGCCGGAATTGTAGATCTCTTCATAGAACTCGATGGCGACGATCTTCGACCAATCGATGCCGTCGTCGTACCAGCCCGTCGCGCTGCCATCGAGCTTGAGTGTCAGGTATTGCCACTGCGCGGACTGCCCGGGGGACCAAGGACCATCGCTGTCTACGGTATCGATACCTGCCGTCACTCCGCTGGCGTCTTCGATCTGAATCCCCTGGTAGTGGCTGACGTCTCCGGTGGTGAGCCGCACGGCGAAGCGCAGTTCTTCCTTGCCAGAGGCGTCGATCGGCGCCCCCGATGGCGCGGAGTAGCGGATGTACTGGCGGGCATACGCCTCGGTGGTAACCCGCAGAAACTGGTTCCCTGCGGCAGGGCCGTCGGCAGTGCCCAGGACGTCGAGCGTGAAGTTGGTCTGACCATCGTGGCGCGTTGACCAGCGCGCGGTGAGATTCGTCCCCTCCACGAGATCGTCGCAGCTGACTCCGTTCGCCCACCCGCCGGTGCCCCCCACCGTGTTGCCCGCGAATCCTCCGCTGCTGCTGCCACCGCTGGCTCCAGAGCCACCGGTGGCTCCACTTCCGCCGGCACCGCCGCTCGCGCCGCATATGCAATCGCCGTATCCGGTGCCTTTGTCGTTGCAGGTTTGAGCCCCGCTGCACGCGGCAGGGCCGAGGCAGGCCTGGGTAGATCCCGGGAGGCACTCGCCGCCTCCAGAGGTCCTCGTGCTCGTGGATGAGCAGGCGATGGGAAGCGCGGCGCTGCACAGCGCGAAGATGGTGAAGGCCCGAAACAGACGCATACGAGAAAGTTATCCTCGACGGCAGACCCTGACAAGGCGGCAATTCTTGCGCGTCGACTGGGACGTTTCCGCGTGTTAAAGGCCCGTTTCCTGCGAGCGATGGGCGCCCCATTCGCGGTGCCACTGCGAAACTCCTCGGGGATAACTCCTCGGGGACAACTCCTCGGGGATAACTCCTCGGGATGGGTTCTCCTCGACGAATTGGAATCACCCGGCGAGGCGCTCTCAATCTTGCATGACAGATATCCGCGGGGATTCGACTATGCGCGCGGACCTCGGGTTCACTCGTGCTCGAGGATGCTGGCTCGGGCCAATCCCCACGGCCAACCGTAGAGGGCCTTCGCGTCAGCCACGGTGTTGTCAACCTGAATGAGGACGTAGACGACCGCAAATTCACCGGGAGTTTGGCCCTCGTGGCGTGTCGCCCGCGCGAAGTGCATTGAACTCGGCCCTTGAGTATGCTGCAACGCCCTGTCCGGGGGCCACTGCATCCCCTACAACATCACCAACAGTCGAGGTTCGAGTCATGAGCGGCCATTCCAAATGGGCCACGATCAAGCGCAAGAAGGGGGCGAAGGACGCCCAGCGCGGCAAGCTGTTCACCAAGCTGAATCGAGAGATCGCCATCGCGGCTCGGATGGGCGGAGGCGATGAGACCGGCAACCCACGCCTGCGCAAAGCCATCCTGGCGGCGAAGAGCCAAGGCGTGCCTCAAGACAGCATCCAGCGCGCGATCAACCGGGGTACCGGTGAGGTCGAAGGCGCGATCTACGAAGAGATCGTCTACGAGGGCACGGGCCCAGGCGGAACCTTGTTCATGGTGGAAGGCGCCACCGACAACAGGAACCGCACGGCACCGGAGCTGCGCAAGATCTTCGAGAAGCACAACGGCGTGATGGGGCAGTCGGGCACCGCCGGCTGGGCCTTCGACTACTTGGGCAGCATCGTGCTCGACAGGGACAAGGTCACCGAAGACCAGCTGATG
>JAUILJ010000377.1 GCA_030433055.1 Polyangia bacterium | reverse complement strand
GAGTTTCAGCGTCAGTGACGCCCAGGCCTGGAGTTTGATGATGATCAGTCGCAGAACATTCCTCGGGTTGGGCATAGGGGCTGGCGTGGGGCTCGGGTTGGGAGCCGGGCTCGAGACGGCGCGGGCGGAGCCTGCGGCGCGAAGCAGGGCGTCTCACCCCCAACTTGGTGGGGCGAACGTGCTGGTCGTCGTGTTGCTGCGAGGCGCTGCGGATGGCTTGAGTATGTTGGTTCCGCACGGCGATAAGGAGTACTATGGGCTGCGCCGACAGATCGCCATCGCGCCTCCGGGGGCGAAGGCACAGGCGGCCCTCGACCTCGACGGACACTTCGGCCTGCACCCGCGCCTTGCGCCGTTGAAGGCCGCTTGGGACGCGGGTGAGCTCGCTCCGATCGTCGGATTCGGTTCGCCGGACCCGACGCGGAGCCACTTCGACGCTCAGGATCGCATGGAGCTTGGTACGCCACGGGAGGCGGGCAAAGCAGGCGCACACTATCAGAGCGGGTGGTTGAATCGCATGGCGGGTGCCCTCGGCGTGATTGATCCGCTGGGGGCCGTCGCGCTTGCCTCGAATATGCCGATGATTCTGCGCGGAACAGCGCCGGCGCTGTCCCTCGATGGCATCGATGGCTTTGGTCTCGACGCGCCCGAGAGCGCCAAGCAGCGCCTGGAGTCCGGGTTCGAGCGCCTGTACGCCAAGGCGCGGCGGCGCGCTCCACGGGTGGGCGATGCGGGTCAGGTGGGGCTGAAGGCGCTTCGGGAGATTCGGGACCTGCCAGCGCGCACCCCGGCGGCCCAGTACCCCGCGGGGGCGCTGGGCGCGAACCTGCGAGATCTTGCGCGCTTGATCCATGGGAGCCCTGCGCTGCGCCTCGGCTTCATCGAGGTGGGGGGCTGGGACACGCACACAGCCCAGGGCGGCGCCGCGGGGGGACGCCTCGCCAGGAGCCTCGACGAGCTAGGCAAGGGGCTGGCCGCTTTCCGTGAGGATCTCGGAGATGCACAGGCCCGCGTCGTGACGCTGGTGATGACGGAGTTCGGTCGTACGGCGGCCCAGAATGGCAGCGGTGGGACCGACCACGGACACGGCTCGCTGGCCTTGCTGCTTGGTGGCGCCGTGCAGGGCAAGCGGGTGCTCGGTCGCTGGCCGGGGCTAGCGCCAGACCAGCTCTACCAGGGACGCGACGTGGCGGTGACCACTGACTTTCGCGATCTGATCGCCGAGGTCGGCTCCAAGCACCTGGGACTCAAGTCGAGCGCTGTGTTTCCGGGCTACGCGGCTGGCAGCGGCGTGGGCGCGTTCCGCTGACCGGGATGTAGAATGCCGCGGAGGAACTAGTAGAACCGGGCGGTGGGAGCCGGTTGTTCCGGCGACTCCAGCAGCACTCTGCGCCCACGGTACAGCTGCCACAGCTTGCGCGCAGTCTCGACCCTGCCGAGGATCGCTTGGTCGAGCAGATCCCTCAACGTGCGCACGCCGTCGAGCTGGCTCAAGAGCCGCAAGGACTCGTGATCCAGCGAGAGGGAGTCCGCGGTGTTGAACACCACCACGCGACTGAGCGGCGAGAGCCGCTCGCAGTAGGTCTCGAAGAGCGACTCCCGAGCAAGGAGCGCGGCTTGGAGCGCGAAGCAGTTCTCGGGATGTTGCGACAGCAGGCGCTGGGCGCTGACCAGAGCAGCCGCAGGGTGGCCGCCTCGCAGCTCTGCGTAGATCTCTCGGATCGCCGACAGCTCAGCTGGCGACTGCCCGGGCTTCGACTTGTGTCGGCGCCGCGGGGGCCGCAGGGAGGCGGACGGCACGTATGCCTCATGAGATGCGGAGTTCATGGTCGCCTCGATCTACGGCCGCTTTGGCTGGACCTTGAGCCTACGGACGCCGCGAGCAGCGGACGCCGACCTGGGGCGCAACCGCATAGATCTCGTTGGTGACGTAGCCGCGGACCGCGCTGCGCAAACCGTTGGCCACGTCGCCGTAGTGCCCTCCCCGGTAGCTGTGAGAGGCAAGCTCCGGATCGTCGTCCTTGCTGCAGGACGGGTCTACGAACAGACCCGTGCCCCAGCACGCTCCGTTCTCCGGATCCCAGTCGTCCCTGGCCCACTCCGAGACGTTCCCTGCGATATCCAGCACGTCGCTGCCGTTCAGGCTCAAGCGGTCGCGTTCCCCGGTGCCCGCGGGTTGTACGCCGCCGCCCAGATCATGACACTCGTCGCCGAGGCCGCGCTCGAAGACCGCGTCCTCACACCCAGGGCTCGTGTCACCCCAGACGAAGCTGCCTCGGCCACGGCCAGATAGCAGATACTCGAGCTGGGCTTCGCTCGGCAGCTCTTTCCCCAAGGATTGGCAGTATTCTTCGGCCAGGCTCCAGCTGACACAGTTGAGGCTTAGACCGTCAGTCTCGCTCGGCTCCGGCGTGTACACGCAGCCCGGTATCCCAGTGTTTCGCTCGTGGGGATCGTCGACGGTCTGCTTGAACCTGCGACGTTCGAGGCCAGAGGCACGAAACTCCGCCACGCTCGCTTCACGACGATCGACGAAGAAGGGCTGGATGACCACCAGCCGCTCCAGGCTCCCGTCGTGCTCCGGAGCTCCGCTGAAATCGAGGCGAGGATCTCCCATCCAGAAGGCGCCGCCAGGAACGCACACCTCTTCGGGGCCTGGCGCCGATGCGCAAGGACGCGGCTGGGCGCCCCACCAGGTGCCTACCAGTCGGGGCACGCCGCGCCCTGGGAGCGCTGGCGCGGGATCCTCCAAGCTGCCGAGGGGCGCGCCCAGCGAGTCCACCAGGAGATCGACGTGTGCCTCGTGGACGCCGTCGGTCTCGATGCTCGGCAGCTCTACCACCGCAACCAGGCTCGACTCGGGGCGCGGCTCATCCCCGATCAGAAACGCGCTGCGATACAGCGTGGCGCGCACACGCGCGCCTGGCGCCGCCACGATCCCGAAGGAGACGCCCGCCGCGAATGCCTGGGTGTCCGCGTAGAGCTCCCGAGAGCAGCCCTCACAGCGCTTGTCGGATCCCGGAGGAAATACGTCAATGCGCAGGCGATCGAACAAGGGCGCGATCTGCGCCGGGCTGAAGCCCGGCGCGGAGGGCAGCGGGGCGTTGGTGTTGACGTAGAGCAGCACCTGCCCGCGAGGCGGCAGCGTGTCGTCGCCACAGCCAACCTGGAGGGCAGCCAGCGCCCAGGTGCAAAGCCCAACCAGCCGCAGCCGACTCACTCCGAGGGCTCCACGGCGTACGCGCAACGCAGCCCGATGAAGGCCACACGATTCTGAGCGGGTGCTCCGGCCCGCGCCTGACTGCGCATCACGGGCGTGGGGGCCACCCAGGACCCTCCGCGGACCGAGCGAGTTCGCGCATCATCACGAAAACAGCCGGGATCCAGGTTGGTCGCTTGGCTCCAGCACTCGCTCGCGTAGCGTTGATAGTCGTCCAAGCACCACTCGCCGACGCCACCCCCGAGGCCCCGCACGCCATCCGGGGAGGTGTCACCCACGCCCTCACTCAGCGGGCGTGGACCGAATCCGCCCTCCGATTCGCACACGCCGGGGAGGCCAGCGAGGGGCGCCCGACCGAAGACGGCCTTCGCGCACTGTGGATCGTCGTTACCCCACGGATACCTGGAGCCCCAGCTGGTGCCGCGGCTCGCCGCGTATTCCCACTGCGCCTCGCTGGGTAAGTCGCCGCCCCAGAACTGACACAGCGCCCGAGCGGTTCGCCAGTCGATGCAGTTCAGCGCGTAATCTTCGCGGCCCATCGGTGTGCTGCTCCATGTGCAGTTCGTGGCGATCGTGTCCCCCAGCTCGGCGTCTCGCACGTTGGGAGGGACAGGGGGGGTGAAGCCCGCGCTGAGCGCGTCGCGGTAGCGCGCCACGCTGACCTCTTCGCGGTCCAGCCAGAAGCGGCGCAGCGCGATCAGGCGCTCGGGCGTTGGCGGAATATCCGGAATCAGGAATAGATCGTCGGTGCCGAGCGCCAGCGCCCCGCCTGGCACACACGCGCTCTTGGCGCCCTGTCTCGGCGCTGGGCAGAGCTCACGGGCAAACTGGCCCATCTTCGACTCGCCATACGCCTCGCTGCCTCGCGCTACCTGCGCCTCTACTCGCTCCCGCTCGGCAGCTCTGGCGACACAGGACTCCGCTTCCCCGAGGATCGGCCGATGGCCCGTAGTCGAAAGCTTGACCATGGTGCCCGCACACGCGCCGTCCAGCAGCACGGGCACGCGCCCGCGGGTCCCGGGCTCGAGCTCCAGGAGCAGCAGGCGGTCGACGCTGAGCAGCGGTTGTGGCTCAACCTCGGGCGTTTCATCGCGGTCTTCCGTCAAGAGCCTCGGCAGGCCGTCTCCGTCCCGCTCCTCTAGGCTCCCGCCCCAGTCCGTGAACCGCTCGCCTTCGTAGTTTCGAACCCCGCCCTCCGGGTACGCACGCAGGCGCAGCCACACTGCGCTCGGTCGCCGCTCGTCGGGGGAGTAGACGCTAAAGCTCACAGGCCAATCTCGGGGATCTGGCAGGGCGAGATCTCTCGATTCGAACCACGTGCCGTCCTCGGCATACAGGTCGACGCGCAGGCGCTGCACCAGGCTCGGCACCGGTAGGTTCGTATCCACCTCCACGAGGGCCTCAGCGAGTGGCTCCGGCGCCTCAGCGCTGCAGGCGACCGCCCCCAGGCAGAGCAGACCGCAGAGTCGATTCCTCAAGGAACCTCCACCGTCCAGCCCAGGCTGCCGCCGTTGAGTGGCGGGCGATCAGGTTCAGGTCGGGTCAGCGCATACGTCGTGACCCCGACGCCGACCGCGAGCACACCGATGCCTGCCCAGAACCACCAGCGCTCGCTCAGCGCAACGCCCTCGGGGTCGAGCACGGCCCTCAGCGTCACCTGTTCTCCCGAGCGCAGTCGAGTGTCGGTGACGTACGGCTGAAAGCCTGCCCGTTGTACCTCCACTCGGTAGGTGCCAGCAGGGCGAGTCAAGCTGATGGGAGCGGTCCCCACGTCGACACCGTCGACGCTGACCGCAGCGCGCTGGCGGTTCGCCTGGACCCGCAGGCTCGCAGGCAGCTTGCTGAGCTCCAGCTTCACGCGGAGCTTGCCGCCGGGCCGCAGGTTCACCCGCTTCACGTAGTCGGCGTAGCCTTTGCGTGAGATGAGTAACAGGTGGGGGCCAGGGTCCAGCGTGATCGAGAGTGTGCTGACCGAGGGAGACTCCGGCTGCCCCGGCTCACGCAGCCCGGCCACGAATTTTCCCTCGCCGCTCTTGCTCAAGGGTCGCCCGTCGATGGAGAGCTTCGCCGACTTCGGTGAGAGCGTGAGCTGAATCTGCGCTAGCACTCGTTTCAGTTCCGCGAGGATAGCGCGAGTGTCCTCGAGCAGGCTCGCGTCGAGTGACTGAACCTCGGCTTGCTCGAGTACCTGCTCGAAGCTCACGCGCGCTCGCGTGTACTGCCCCAGGGCGCGCTGGCAGATCGCGATGTTGTAGGTCGTTCCCGGATGGGAGCGTAGCTTGGCGGATGCTTCGAAGCGCTCCAGTGCCTCCCGCCAGCGCAAGTCAGCGGCGAGCTTCGCTCCGGCGACGAAGGCCGTTCGGGCGTCCGCGTCGCGTTGGTCGCCGTCTGGATCCACCACTGGCGCCGGATTCGCCTTGGAGCTGCCTGCTTCGGCTGCGGATTGCGCTCGGGCGGCGAGCGGCAAGGTGCTGCTCAGCAGCGGAAGGATCAAGCCGAGCGCCCAGCGCGCGGAGCTGCGGTGAGAGTGACGCATGAGTTCAGAATGGCGGCTCGGTCAGCAACCGAGGCTTGCGCGCAGAGGCGGTGGGAGGACCGGCAGACGCTGCCGGCGCGGCGGGAACGCTGGGCTTGGGCGCGAGCCTCGGCGCGTGCCGCGGCGCCGGGATGGTTGCCGTGGGCCGTGGGGTCTTCGCCTCTGCCAGGGGCGTCGGCGCCACCGTCGCCGTTGGCGCTGGGAGAGCTGGCGTGGGGGTTTCGGGCCGGGGTTCTTGGGCTGTGGGCATTGCCGTGGGGAGAGGATCGGCTGCCGATGAACTCTCGTCAGGAGGAACGCCGCCGGTCCTCGCGATGAGGCCGATGCTCAGGAGCGCGCCAAGTCCGAGGACTATCGGAATGGCTACCCAAGCTCTCTTCTTGGGGGTGAGGGGAGCGCCGCCTGGCGCCGCAACCGCCGTCTGAGCGCTGGGGTGACCGATGCCGCGGAGCAACTCGAGTGCCTGACTCGCGCTATCGAGGCGCGCCGCGCGCTCCACCATCAAGCGACTCACCAGCGGCTCCCATTCCGGCGCCGTTTCGAGCAGGCGCGCGCGCGGCGCCCCGAAGTCGAAGTGCGCGAGCTGGTGCAGGACCTGTCCCACGTTGTCGCCGCGCAGTGGCCGCTCCCCCACGAGCGCCTCGTAGAGCATGACACCGACCGCCCACAGGTCCGCGCGCTGATCGAGATCCGCCGCTCCAAACGCCTGCTCGGGCGCCATGTAGTACGGGGTGCCCACCAGCGTTCCACTCTTCGTCAGCCCAGCGCTCCCCGAGAGGGCGCCGGCCAGGAGCTTTGCCACCCCGAAGTCCAGAAGCTTGACCTGAGTCCCGCCGTCTTCACCTCGGGTCAAGAACACGTTCTCTGGTTTGAGATCGCGATGCACGATCCCCATGCGATGCGCCGCGGAGAGCGCCTCGAGGATCTGCGAGAACAGCTCGAGCACCTCGTTGGCTGGAAGCGGCCCCCGCTCTCGCAAGTATTGCCGCATGGAAGTGCCTTCGAGGCGATCCATCACGAGCACTGACAGGCCGTCTGCCGTCGAGAGCACGTCGTGCACCGCGACCACCCCTGGGTGCTTCACCGCACAGGCAGCCTGAGCCTCGCGCTCGAGCCTCGCCTGTTCGACGCTAGCGCCTGATTCACCGGGGCGCAGCAGCTTCAACGCCACCTGGCGCCTGAGTAGGCTATCCGTAGCTGCATAGACGACGCCCATCGCGCCGCTGCCGAGCCTCTCCTCGACGATGTAGCGACCCACCTTGTCTCCCCGAGTCAGCGGCTCGAAGCCGCTGCCGAGGTGTTCCAGCTCATCGACCTCCGCCTCACCCGAAGCCAGGAGGGCCGCGGCGTGCCCCACCAGCTTGCGGCACTCGGAGCAATTCTCCAGGTGCTCACGAGCCTTCAAACGCTCGACGGTGTCCAGCCCGCCTTCGACGATCCCTTGGATGCGCCCCTCGCTCAGACAGTCCATCGTCAGCTTCCGCTCGCGTCTCGCAGCGCCGCTTCCTGCAGCAGTCGGCGAACGCTGACGTCCAGCTGGCTCTGGACGAGGCGGACGATGCTCTGGAACTCGGTCTCGCTGATGTTCAGGCGCTCATGGAGGCGGCGCCGGGTGTCGCTGAACAGGTGCTCGCGGGTCTCTGCGATCCACCGTGCGACGGTGGCACGATGCACGGAGTACAGCGCGCCGATGCTGGCGATATTCAGGCCGTCCGCCAGGTATAGAGAGAGCACCGTGCGCTGTTGTTTGTCCAGGTCGGCGAGCGCGTCGGTGAAA
>JAUILJ010000376.1 GCA_030433055.1 Polyangia bacterium | reverse complement strand
CGGGCTCAAGCTGCACCTCGAGCAGGTTTCCGGCATCGACTTCTCACGCGGCGGCGTGGCGGCGCTCAGCGACCTGGAAGCCGACAGCCTCCAGTGGCGGCCGCTTTTTGGCCCGCCGGGTGATGGCGAGTTGGCTCTGCAGTGGGGCCTGGCGCGGCGAGACCAATCCTACGCCGGCAAGCTCGTCGAGCCTTCGTGCTCGAACTCACGGGGACGCCCAAGGCGGGCAAAACGACCTCGGTGAACACGCTGCGCTCATTCTTCAAGGAGTGCGGATATCGTGTTCATTTGCTCAATGAGCGTGCGGCTGACTGTCCGCTTCCGATGAAAGGACACTTCTTCTTCAACGCATGGACCACCGCCACGATGTTGTCGGAGGTTCTCGAAACCTACGACACGGACGTGGATCTGTTGATCCTCGATCGCGGATTTTTCGATGCGCTGATCTGGTTGGAGCTGCAGAGGAGCCGTGAGCAGGTCACCGAAGAGGAGCGAGAGGCCTTTGCAAGGTTCGTTCTCTTGGACCGCTGGCGATGCTTGGTAGACCTCACCGTGGCGGTGAGCGTGGACCCCGCCCTCGCGATGCAACGTGAGAACAAAAACCTAGTGGTTAGCCGTAGCGGTGGCGTGATGAACCCAGAGACCCTAGAGCAGTTCAATGAAGCCCTGAATACCGCGCGGCAAATGTACGGGGATAGGTTTGACCTGATTGACTTTCAGCCTGCGGCGGAAAATATCCGTGAGGATAATGTTTCGTTGCTCGAGGTGATCATGCCCAAGCTGGAAGCATGGGCAGATCCTCAGGTGGCGTCCCTCGGCCGCGCCGCCGTGCTTTGCGCCTTCGGTGACGGGACCTTTCTCGACCCGCATACCGCGCGCGCATTGCTTGACAGCGCCCAGATCACGGAACGTGCCAGATCCCAGCTCGAATCCGACAGTTCCCAGGTTCAACTCGTCTCTTGCGCGCTCCCTACGAACCGCGGTCGGTACTTCACCTTCAGGAGGAACTCGAAGGATGAGAAGCTAAGGACATATGGTGAGTACACTCTCTGGAAGGGCACGCACGTGAGCGGTTCGACGCCTATCCTGCAGCGACTCGAAGATTGCTTGCATCAGCGAGTGCGCGATGATCTTCACTTGGCGAATCGGCTCGAGCCAAACCTGGCGGGAATGGCGTGGCAGCCGGGGGACGACCATATTGGCGTGCTATACACCGTGGAGGTATCAGACGCCGTGGCTAGTTCGATGAAGCAGAAGGAATTCAAGCGCTTGGCCCGTCAAGCAACCATCCGCGGCGATTTTCGTGATGTGGACGAACTCCTCGATCCCGACAACGTCGCGCTTGAGCGCTGGTCCAGATCCTACCTAGAAAGCTTGTCGTGACCCGGAAGTCGGATCTCGCGTTCGTCCTGCCCAAGTTGCAAGTGGGCGGGCGGGAGTACTACCTGCTGCATTGGCATCGGAAGTGGGCTGACTGGAGCCTGATCGGTGGCCATGTCGAAGCCTGGGAGACTACGAACTGGCGCGACACTGCGGTGCGAGAGGCCAACGAAGAACTCGAGCCGCTACGTGCCGGCTGCGATTTCGAGGTGGAAAGGGCACCCGTCGCCAAGCTGGAATGGGGACCGGTGCCGTCGCGCTCCCACCAAGACGCACCCACGCTTTACCGTGCGGAGTATTACGGGCTGCGTTTCTTAGTGGATCCGCTCGTAAGCCTGAAGCGTTTGCCGGCTCGCAGCTTTGCTCTGTTCGACGTTGAAGCATCGAGTTCGGGTGGATTGTCTGACACCCTCGCTCGCGTCGCGCGACAACTGAAGCATCCGGCCATTCCGTTGAGTTGGTCAGAGACTATGTCCGCCGAATCCCTTCCCCGGGAGCTGGTTCACCGCACAGCGGTGGGGGCTAGCAGCTAGTCGCGATCACGCGATCGCACACAAGATCCCTGGCTTGCGCGAGCCAGAGATCCCCGAAGCGGTGCTCTCCTCGTGGGCTTCGGGTTCGGGCGTTTCCGTAATACCGTGTGGCAACGCTTGAGTCGCCTCGTCGGGGTCGCTCTCGGGTGCAGCGGCAGAAGGCGGCGTGACGGGCTCCAAGTCCTGCCAGGTGTGGAAGGCTGGGTCTTCCAGAGTGCGTGAAGTCAGCGCGGCTACCGCCGCCTTGGCGGCGCGCTCGCAGGCTTCGAGTGCCCGGGATTGCCGGGTAAGGACCCGATCTGCCCAGAGCTGCACGTCCTGACTCACGTCGAGGATCCGTGTTCGGAGCACGCACTCTCCGCTGATCGGCGCAGCGCTGGCCTCGATCACGAAGTCGACTTCCAGCGCGCGCCCGAGGCGCTCGGCGTCCCAACTGGGATTCTGCCGTTGCAGGGACAGCACCGTGCCCAGCGAACGAACTCGCAAGCCAGGCGTCGTAGAGAGCCGATCCGCGACTTCCTCGCAGAGCTCCTCCAGGAGCTCACAGCCCTGTGCCGCGGTGCCTTCCTGGCGCGTGTGGGGCACGACCGCGACGCTGGGGCCCGCGCTCGGTCTGGAAGAGAGAGGTCTCGAGCTGGCGGGCGCGGTCCCGGGAGCATCCCGCTCGCAGAGGTCCGATTGACCCAGATCCGCAGAGTGAGGTTCGAGCGCGGCGTTGACCTCACTCAGGCCGTGAGAGGTCAGGGTGGCGCGCTCCTCGGTCAAGCTGGGGGGAAGCCAAATCAGCGGCCGAGCAGATTGCTTGGCGCTCCCCCGGAGCCAAGCCTTGAGCTCGAGGGCGACGTCGGCGGCCGAGCTGGGCCGTGCTTGTGGCGAGCGCGCCAGGCAGTGCAGCGTGATCCTCGCGAGCTCGTCAGGTAAATCCTCGCGGAAATTTCTGGGGTCGGGCGCGTCTCGCTGGAGCCGCGCGAGTGCGGTGGCACTCGGCGTTTCTCCTTGCCACGGCAGCGCGCCGGTGAACAGCTCGAACAAGACGATGCCCAGCGAGCACAAATCCGCACGGTGATCCACGGCGAGCCCGCTCAGCTGCTCTGGCGCCATGTATCCGGGCGTCCCCACCACCTGACCCATGCCAGAGTCGCCCTCGCTCTCGACTCGACTCGACTGGGCGATCCCGAAGTCCATGATTACGACACGCTCGGGCTCGGAGTCGCGGGGCTCGAGCATCACGTTCTGAGGCTTGAGGTCGCGATGTACCACTCCAGCACGGTGAGCGGCGTTCAGGCCCGCGCAGATCTGCACGCCAATTTGAGCGATGACCCGGTCGTCCAGGGGCTCACCCTTGACGATGCGCGCCAGGGTGTTGCCAGAGATCGGCTCCATGGTGATGAAGTGGTCTTCGTCGTCGGAGGCGATGTCGTAAGTGCGGGATACGTTGGGGTGAGTCACCCGACGAGCGAGCTTGACTTCCCTGCGGAAGCGTTCGAGGGCTCCGGGGATGTCGACGACGTCTCGTCGGAGCAACTTGAGGGCGACGTCGTCATCGAGCTCCAGGTCGCGAGCCAGGTAGACGGTGCCCATGCCCCCCACTCCGAGCAGGCTGTTCACTCGATAACGACTGCCCAGCAATGTTCCGATACGTGAGGATGCCGGAGGCTCGAGGGGCGCGTCCGGGCAAGCTGCAGCTTGCCGCTGCGCGAGCTGCTCACTCAACCGAGAGCGTAGGTCCTTGTGAGCCACGGTCGTAGAATCAGCAGCATTCATGCCAAGCACCTCCTGAGTGTGCATCAACGACTCCGCAGAGGAGGGTCGGGTTTGCGCCACACAATTCAGTGACGTATCGGTTCCGCGTTCACCTGGGGTGAAGACACCGCTGGGACGAGCGGTGCGCCAGTCACGCAGATCTCGCTGCTTGCCGTTGGGCGCCCGCAGTCCTAGCGCAACCGGCGGCGTGGGCTGAATGTTCCCGAGGGAGTCAACAGGCGGGACAGCCGCACGCGACCCCTTTGATCCCCGACAGATCTTGGCAAGCGTTGAAGCCCTGCACACACACGCTTGGGCCCATGCACTCACAGGTAGCGGCACCAGCGCAGCCTTCGGGAATTTCCACGCAGTGATATTCCGGCCCGAGCTGTGTTTCGTAGGTCGTGCAAGCGACGTTCGCGCCGAAGCAGTCGCCGCACTGGGTCACGCTCAGGCACTCGATCGCGGGCACACATCCCCCAGTCCAGCAGCCCCCGGAGACCGCCGGCACCTGGCCATCGGGGCATGCGGGGGTTGGCGCGGCGCAGGCCACGTTTCTCGCGTCGCATTCGTAGCCCGTCACACAGCGCCCAGCGATGCACTGAGGTTCCTTGACACCTTGTCGGCTGCACTCGTCTACATTGCAGTCCAGGTCGCAACCGGCGACCTCCTGACCCTTGGGCACGCCGAGGCAGTTGCAGCAGTCCGAGAACAGCTCACAGTCCCCCGCGGAAACACATTCTGGCCCGGTTCCGCCACCGGAACCGCCGCTGGACATCCCTCCGCTGGAGCTTCCGCCGGACCCCGAGTTGCCACCGCTGTTCCCGGAGCCACCGCTGGATGCACCGGCGTTGCCGCCGCTCCCGCCTGATGCGGCGCTCCCAGCCGTGCCGGCGCTCCCGCCTTCTGCGACCGAGTTGTTCGGATCCTCCGATGTCTCGCCACAGCCCACAATCAGAGCCAGGCACGCGCAAGCTACGTAAGCTGTCCTCATCTCACCCTCCCCGACGAGTCTAGCGTCGCGAGAGCACAATTCCAGCGTGAGCCTGCACCGCCAGCCGGATCCGTGGAGAAACGTTCTCTCCCGATCGCGCCTCACCCCCAAACCCCACGAGAGCGGAGATCAGGCCCTGAAACGCCGTGATCGCCCCGTGTCGACCCAGGAACTGGTGGCCTGCCGACCACACCTACATGGAAACGTCGGAGAGCGAAATAGGGTTCCATTCCGTCACTAAACGCCGCACCATCGGGCTGCATGAGGAGCTTGGTCTGGTTGGGCGTGCTTGCGTTTCCGCTGGCGCTGGGGTGCGCGCCGCGCGACCGCGAAACGTTCGAGAATGGCGGTAGTGGTGGAGACAGCGGCAGCGCTGGCGCCACGAACGGCGGCAGCGCTGGCTCCACGAACGGCGGCAACGCGGGCACCGCAGGTGACGGCGGAAACGGTGCCACCGGGGGGACCTCGAGCGGCGGTTCAGGCGGAACGGGCGGGATATCCAGCGCGGGCGCGTCTGCTGGCGGGACCGGTGGGATGCCTGGAGCCGGGCTGGGGGCGGTGTGCAAGTCCACCGCCGACTGTCCCACGGGTCTGTCGTGCGGTTTGCACGGGTTCCGCGACGGCGTGTGCACGACCGACTGCAGCTCCAGCAGCGATTGCCCCGGGGCCGATTCGGCTTGCGTGAATGGCCAGTGCTTCCTGAAGTGCGACTACGGGCCCCAGGCCAAGTGTGGTGGGCGCCTCGACACGGTCTGCGGCCCGACTCAGGACGCCAGCGGCGCAAACATCACGGCTTGCATCCAGATCTGTCAGGTCGACGCGGACTGCGTGAATGGCTACTGCGACCCCTACGGCAGCTGTATCGCGACTCCATTTCCGGGCCCGAAGCTCGGGGAAGCTTGCAGCGTGAGTCAGATGGCGTGCAACTGCATCAACGCCGATTCCACCAGCGACAATGGGTTCTGCAGCGCGTTCTGTCGCACGGGGGCGGACGGCAACAGCACTTGCGAGCAGGCTCCCAGCGGCGATCTGACATCGGTGTGCATCTTCGCGACCAACGAAATGCAAGGGGTCGGTGATCTGGGCTATTGCGGGAAGACCTGCAAATGCGACGGGGAGTGCCCGCGCGACACCGTCTGCACAGACGTCGGCCTGCCGCAAGCTCAGAACGGCGCGTGCGTGCCCGACAACGGGAGCCAGCAGAACATACCCTGCCCCTGATTGCCTCAAGGAAATGAACTCAGCCGCATGAGCCCGAGGTGGCCCATGCGGCTGGTGAAGCGAGGTGCCGGGAGTGCTACTTCTTCTTCACGTCGCTCAGGCGCAGCCTGATGCGCTTGAACTTGATGCCGTTGATGCGGGTGTCGTCCTTCGGGTTGGTGTCGGTGCTGATGTCGGGTCCACCGGTGTCACCGACGATTGCGAACGCCTGCACCGGCCCGGATGACGGAGCGACGATGTGCACGTGGTTGCCTTCGCTGGGCAGGTAAGCGAGCCCACGCTTCACCAGGTCGTTGAGGCGCTTCATCTCTCTCCGCGCGGCGGTGTCTGCCTTGGCCGCAGGGTTGGCGAAGAAGAACATCGCCTGAGAGATCTCGTTGAAGCGACCGAGGAACTTCACGAAGTCCGCGGTGGGCCCGAAGAGCTGGAAGCCTGCCGGCTTGCTGACGAAATCCACCTTCGAATACGATCCGTCCAGGATACCCTCGATGCGCTTGGTGCTCGGCGCGTAGTACACCGTCTTGGTCCAGCTGCCGCGGGTCTCGCTCCAGTCGGATTTGGTCTCGCGAGCATTGAAGTCCACGGTCGCCAGGATGCGCCGCTTGTCGCCGGTGACGCTCAAGGTCACACTGGCCTTGATGCGCGGTCCGTTTCCGCCAAACTCTCGATCGCCATGCACCAGCTCGTGAGGTACTAGCTGCTCATCAATGTTCCGTAGGGATACGGTAGCGGTGCGTACGGGCGCGGCCTCGGCGGGGCTCGTCTGGCCCAGCAGTACGCATGCGGTGAGCGCTGCGAGAGTGGAAGCGGTAAGGCTACGAACGGCTGCGTTCGACATGGCAAACTCCTGGTTATTACGGTTCACCCCTCAGTGGTGTGAACTGTCCAGAGCCTACGGGGCGCCATCAGCGTCTGCTTGAGCCCTACTTGAACTCTGCTTGAAGCCCGCGTGATGCCGACCAACAACCAGCATTTCCGCACACTTCAGCTGCCTTTTCCCCCGATCACGGCGCTGCTTTCGGGGGTGAGGAACCCTAGCGCAGACCCCCGAGCTGCTCTCGAAGCAAACACAGACTCACCCACTGACAGCTCCAAACTGCGAGCGTCGCGTTGCACAGCGAAAGCAACGGGGCAAGACGTTGTCGACGAGGTAGCAGGGCAACCACGATCGTCGCGAGAGCAAACACGAAGTACAAGCTGCCCGCGTAGGCGAAGACCTGCAGTCCCTGCTGGTAGACGATGTTCAGTCCGCGATCGATAAGCGGTTCTTCACTGAAGCAGGCAATGGGAAGCAGGGCGTGCGCGCCGGCGAGCTGCGTGTCCAGCGGCAAGAGCGTGTCGTACGCGACGTGAGCAGCCAGCCAATCGAATGGCAGAATCGCCTGGACCCCCGACCACAATCCGGTCACCACGAGGAGCCACACGCTCGTGTGGAACAGCTGGTGAAGGTGGCGGCGCATGTCTCGCTAGACACGGGTCGCGGCCTCGAGCTTGGGAGCTACACCAGGCTTTCGCGATCCATCAGGTCAGCCAGGCCGGCGCTGAGAGGCACCGCCTCGGCTTCGAGCACCTCGATGCAGCGCTCCACCGCGCGGCCCATGCTCGGCGCGAGGTACTGGGGTATGCGCGGCTCGGTGATCCAGTTGACCGCCGTGAGGGCGGCCCGCACTGCGATGCTGGGC
>JAUILJ010000375.1 GCA_030433055.1 Polyangia bacterium | reverse complement strand
CGAGCAACGTTTCCGCGCGGCGCTCAATCGGGTCAGTCACAGCAAGCCGCGGCGGCGCCTCATCGCAGTGCGAGGGGAAGTAGCTCAAGTAGCGACGCACCAGCTCGATGCACTGACGGTCGTCATCAACCTCCGCGTCCCCTACTCCGCTCACCTGGGTGTGCATCTTCGAACCTCCCAGGGACTGCTCGTCGATCTCCTCACCCGTGACCGCACGCACCAGCGGTGGCCCCGCGAGCGCCATGGATCCAATGTCCCGCACCATCGGCACGAAATCGGCGAGCCCTGGGATGTACGCGGTGCCGGCTGCGCCAGGCCCAACCATCGCCGCCACCTGGGGCACCACGCCGCTCATGATCACCTGCTCACGAAACAGGTGCCCCGACCCGGCAAACAAGGACAGCGTATCCGGATGGGAATGCGAGGGATCGATGCGTGCGCCCGCCGAGTCGATGAACCAGACCATCGGCCACCGCCCCTTGAGCGACATGGATCGGAGGCGCGTCACCTTCTCTTCGCCGGTCTGCCCAATGCTGCCGCCCTTGACCGTGAAGTCGTAGGCGGCAGCGCACACCATGCGCCCGTCGACCTTGCCGAACCCCGTCAGCACACCGTCAGCGGGTACCAGCCCCGCTTCACCGGCTGCGCCCATCGTGCGCCCATGCAGGCCAACCTCGAACCACACCCCTTCGTCGAAGAACAGCGCCATGCGCTCGCGCGCGGTGAGCTTGCCCCGCGCGTGCTGCTTGGCGATGCGCTCGGGGCCCCCCATCTCGCGCACCTTGGCGCGGCGCGCTTCGAGCTCCGCCACGCGCTCGCGCATCCGCGAGCCGGACGGTGCGCCGCCGCCACCTTCGTCAGGGTCACTCAAGTCAGCGGCCTTTCCACTCCGGCTTGCGCTTCTGCAGGAAGGCCATGAGGCCTTCCTGAGCGTCTTCGGTCGCGAGCGTCTCGAGCAGGCGCTCGCTGAGCAGCGGCAATTTGTTCTCCAGCGTCAGCGATTCGGAGTCGCGCATCGCCCTGAGGCCGAGCTCGATGGTCTTCGGGCTCTTGCTCGCGATCATCGAGGTGTAGTGCTGAACGGCTGCGTCGAGCTCTTCGGCAGGAACCGCGCGGTTGATCAGCCCGACCGCGGCTGCGGCTTCGGCGCTCAGTCGCTCACCGGAGAGAAACATTTCCGTGAGGCGACGTCTGGAGACGACCCGCTCCAGGACTGCCATGATCATGTAGGGGAAGAGCCCAACGTTGATCTCTGGTGTCCCGAGCTTCGCCTCCTGGCTCGCGACCGCGAAGGTGCAAGCTGCCACCAGGCCCAGACCGCCGCCCATCGCGTGCCCGTTGACGCGCGCGATGATGGGCTTGGTCGTGTTGAGCAGCGCGAGCAGCAGGTCCTTGTAGTCGCCCTTCGGGGGCAGCGCGGCGGCATCGTCGCCGCCCGTCATCTGGCTGAAGTCACCCCCCGCACAGAAGGCCTGTCCGGCGCCGGTGATCACCACGCTGCGCACCTCAGGGTCGGCGTGGGCGTCCTCCAGCGCGTAGAGCAGCTCGTTCACCATCGGGGCGCCGATGGCGTTTCGGCGCTCCGGACGGTTGAGCGTGAGGGTGCACACGCCGTCACTGACGGCGACCAACAAGAGCTTGTAGGGACGTTCTTCCACGGTGTGCTCGTTTCAGCAGTTGTTCGGTACCTGGAGGATCTTGCGCGCCTGTTCGACGCTGGCGACCTTGCGCCCCGTGCTGCGACACAGCGTCGCCGCGACTTCGACCAGTTCGCCGTTGCTCTTGGCCATCTCGCCGCTCGGCAGGTAGAGGTGGTCTTCGAGGCCGGTGCGAATGTTTCCGCCGAGAACCAACGCCGTCGCGAGCATGCGCCAGTGCCCATGACTGATGCCGATCACCTCCCACTCGTGCCCGGGAGGCATGATCTTGGTCTGCAGCTGGAGCGACTCCACGGTCGGTGGAATGCCCCCCAGCACACCCAGGATGAACGAGAACTGGAACGGCGGCTTGAGCACACCCATGTCGAGCAGCGGCCAGATCCCGTGGGTGTGTCCGGTGTCGAAGCACTCGAGCTCCGGCTTCACGCCCGCCTCGTTCATGGCCGAGAGCAGCTTGATGATCTTCTCGTAGTTGTTGGGGAAGATCATGTCGAAGACGAAGCGCTTCTGGCTCTTCGAGTACTTCGAGTAGTTCATGCTGCCCATATTGAGCGCGCCAATCGCCGGCTTGGACTCCCGGAGGTACATGCACTGATCGGAGACGTCGTCGAGGATCGTGCCCGTGGAGAAGTTCAAGATCACGGGACACCGCTTCTGGATCTCCTGCTTGATCCTGGCGAACGTCGCCGGAGCGAAGGTGGGCGAGCCGTCGTCATTACGCGCGTGCAGGTGCACAACGCTGGCCCCTGCGTCATACGCACGCTTTGCCTCGTCCGCGATCTCCTCGGGTGTGTACGGGATACCTGGGCACTGCCTGCGATTGGCGAGCACGCCGGTGAGCGCTGCGGTGATGACGCAGACGTCAGGATCTCGATCGGTGTTCGTGGTGGTTTCAGCCATCTTCATCTCCTGGGGCGCCCGGCTCACTCGGCAGGGCGCCTTCTTGGACCAGCTCACGCACGCGCTGCGCGAGTCGGGTCAATACGCGTTTCAGATCGCGAGCATCTCGCGTGGACAGCTCCCCCAGCACCGTGCGGAAGATCTGCACGGGCTCGATGGTGATCTCCTCCGCCAGCCGCTGCCCTTTTTCCGTGAGAGAAATGTGCACGACGCGCCGGTCTTGCTTGGAGCGGCTCCTGTGCACGAGCTCCTCTCGCTCCATGCGGTCGATGATGCCGGTCACCGTGGAGTTCTTGGCCCGGATGCGCCACGACAGCTCGCTCAGCGAGAGCTGCCCGACGGGCTCGAGCATCTTGATCACCGCTAGCTGCGGCCCCGTCAGGCCGTAGCGCCCGGCCAGGCCCTTCGTGATGCGGCGGGACTCCGTGTACAGGTAGAGGATCGCCTCGACGACGCCGTCCATGTCCGGCTGGTCCTCGCCACCCTGGACGCTGAAGAGGCTCTCGAGATCGGAGTTGAAGGCGTCGGTCATTCCTGCACCGCACGTTGCTCTCCTCACCCCCAAGAGAAGCCGGTAGGCGAGAGATGTTTCGTGTGCGAAGTAATGTCCGGCAAGGACCGAGCCCGGTCAAGGCTCAGCGCAGGTCCCGTGCAGCTGGAGCACTCCTCCAGCGGGTGAACGGCCCGAACGGCGCGGCGAGTGGAGCGCTGCTGACGCTCGCGGACCGCTACTGCTTCTTCTTCAGGTCCTCGAGCTCGGCCAGGTTGGCCTTGGCCCGGGGGTCCGTCGGATCCAGCTTGAGGGCCGTCTTGAAGGCCTTCTCGGCTTCCGCGATCTCGCCTTGCTTGGCGAGCGCCGTGCCCAGATTGATCCACGCGGAACCGAGCTTGGGGTCGGCCTTCAGCGCCTGCCGATAGGTCGCCACCGCCTGCTTGAGATCGCCGCTCAGCTGATAGGCGTAGCCTAGGTTGGACAAGAACGTGGCCCGAGGGTCCAGGGCGACCGCTCGCTTCAGCTCCCCCATCGCCTCCTTGGGGCGCCCCGCCGCGAGGTACGCCGTACCCAGATCTCCGTGGGCCCGGGGATCGTTTGGCGCGAGGTTGACCGCGCGCTGGTAGGTCGTGATCGCCTGGTCCACCTTGCCCCGAAGCATGTAGGCGGTGCCGAGATTGGTCAGGCGATCCGGGTTGCTGCGATCGAGCTCCACGGCGCGCTCGAAGGACTTGAGCGCCTCCTCCGTCTTGCCCAGAGCCAGCCGAGCGACCCCCAGCGCCGAGTGCGCCTCCGGGTCCTGCGGAGACAGCTCGACGCCGCGGTCGAGGGCCGCCAGCGCTGGATCTGCTTCCCCGAGGATCAACAATAGCCGTCCCTTCTCCACATGGGCGGGTCCGTAGCCAGCGTCGAGCTTGATCACCGCGTCCGTTTGGCGCACCAGGGCCTTGATCTTCGCGTTCTTCGGGGCGGCCGCGTAGTCCGTCGCGATCCCGGTCTGCGCGAGCGCCACACGAATCAAGCCGACACGGGGCGCCGGATCTTTCGGCGCGAGACGCTTCGCCTTGTCGTAGTGCGCCTTGGCCACTTTCAGGTCATCGGCGAGGTACGCCGTGTCCCCTGCCTCGAGCTCGGAGTCGGCAGGTGTTCCGTCGCCCCGCGCGAGGCTCCCAGGCGGGGGCCCCGAAGGCGGCGGCGCCGGAGGCGGCGCGGTGCCGGACGCCGCGGCGCTGGATGACGACGCGGGCCCTCCGGCGCCGAGGGTCGGTGAGCCGTTACCGGGGCCGCCGTTCGGTGCGCTCGCCAGCGGCGGCGGGGGCGCGTAGGTCGCGCTGGTGGTCGTCGTATCGGCGGGCGACGGCCCCGGATTCTCCGCCGCAGGCGGCCCGCCGCAAGCGACCAGGAGACCCACGGCAGCACAGCTCGAGAGACGTCGCACCTAACCCCCTCCTTCCGATCCGGGCGCTTCGGCCCCCGGCGCGTCCGAGCCGGCTTCGTTTCCGCGAGGTTCTTCCTCGGCAGGACCTCCTGCGTGGCCGTGCACGATCGCGTATGCGTGGGCCATCACCGTCTTGGCCGCTTCGACCCAGCGCTCCTCCGTCTTCGGGGTGCGCAGGCTCACCACCTCACCGGGCGCGGCCTTCAACCCAGCCACCCGCGCCGCGCACTCCTGCACCTGCTCGGGCGCGCTCTCGTCCTTGGCGAGGCAGACCAGGTGCTCCACGTAGCTCCGACCCCACTCTCGAGGCTCCACGATCAAGGCGCCGTTCAGCGCCATCCCTGCAGCCCGTTTGAGCCCAGCGTAGGCCGCCGGCAGCTGAGCATTGGCGAGGGCCGTTTCCGCGCGGCGGAGCTCCGTGAGCCCCGCCTGGATCCACTCGTCGGCGCTCAGCTTGAACAACCAGTGGCTCGGATCGCGCTGGAAAGCCGGGGTGCCCCCCGGCTCAGCCTCAGGCGCCCCTGCGCCGCTCCGCTCTTCACTCACCACGAAAGCAAGCTCACGCCGTCGCGGCGGCGCCGCTCCCTTCCTCGGTCTGGCGGCTGGAGTGCTCCTTGCCATCGAAGCGCAAGATCACGCCCTTGTTCTCGCTCTTCGTCAGCAAGCACACGGGCCGCTTCCACAACCGCACGAGCGCCTTCAGACACTCCTTAGCGTAGTCGTCGCGCAGGTCGACGCCCCGGTGCTCGTGGCGCAGCAAGAGCTCTCCGCGGTTGTCGTGGTTGGCGTCGATGACGAGGATCTCGGGGTTGCCAGCGTTGGTCAGCTGGAACAGCAGGCGCTCTTTGACCTGCTTGAACTCGCGGCTGGCGATCTCCCAGCGATCGTTGCGGTTCGACCAGTCGAAGGTGAAGAGCTTCTGCTCGAGGGCAAACTCCGGCGTGAGGAACTCGTCGATGAAGGTGACGTCGTTGTACAGGTGGCGCACCTCGAAGATCTTGTCTCGGCCCAGGCCAAGGCGCAGATCCCAGTTCTTCTTCTGGTCGAGATCTTGGCACTCGTCCCACTCGCGGCCGAACTGGCCTTTGTTCCAGCGCTCCTCGATGTGTCGATACAGCTCCACTCCCAGCTTGTACGGGTTGAAGCGGTTGCCCGCGGTGCTCATCACGCCCGCGTTGTTGTCGGCGTATTCGATGATCTCGCTCCAGTCGCACACCTGCTCGGTCATCATGCGGCTGTGCCAGTAGGACGCCCAGCCTTCGTTCATGATCTTGGTCTGCATCTGGGGCACGAAGTAGTACGCTTCCTCGCGGATCACGGCGAGCACCGTGCGCTCCCACTTCTCCAGGGGTGCGTGCTCTAACAAGAAGCGCAGCACGTCTCGCCGCGGCTCCGGCGGGAACTGGCGCTGCTTCTTCTGCTCTTCGACCAGTTTCTTGCGCTGCCCCTCGATGTAGTCCTCCGGGTTGATGAAGTCCTCCATGTACTCCTTGGCCTTCAGCCGCGGGACTTCCACCTCCTGGGGTTCGTCGCTGTGCACGTGCTCGCGCTCGCGCACCACGAAGGGCGAGTACGGATCGATCAGGTTCTCCAGGCTGAGGCACTGGTCGATCAGCTCCTCGACCTGATCGATGCCGTGGCGATCGATGGCGCGACGGATGGCTGAGCCGTGGTTGGCCATCTTGTCGATCCACTTGCGGTTGGGTTCGTACTCCGGGTCACGCGCTATCGGATCGACGACACGGCCGGAGCTGTCGAGATCCGTCGCGCGAAACGTGAAGTTGTTCTTGAAGAAGTCGACGTGCCCGTAGACGTGACACATCACGAGCTTCTGATCCGTGAAGCTGTTGCCCTCGAGCAGGTAGGCGAAGCTCGGGTTGTTGTTGATGACCATCTCGTAGATCTTCGAGAGGCCGTACTCGTAGCTCTTCGCCAGGCGCTCGTAGTCCATCCCGAAGCGCCAGTGCGGGTAGCGGTTCGGGAAGCCTCCATACGCCGCGACCTCGTTCATCTGATCGTAGGTCAGCATCTCGAACACCACCGGGAAGAAGTCGAGGCCGTAGCCTTCGGCGATCTTCTCGACGCGGCGTTGCTCCTTGCGCAGGTAACGCGGGATGCCGGTCTTGATAGCAAACTGAGGCATCAGTTCCCCTTCCCCAAAAACTCTTTGATGCTGCCGACGATCGCGTCTTTGTCGCGGATCTCCGAAGTGACCACCCGCTCGTCTGCGGCGAAGTGCTCGCGCAAATCCTTGATGAACTGCCCCGAGCCGTAGGGGCTCTCCACCTGGCCGTAGGCAAACATGTTTACGCGCGGAAGCAACTTCTGCTTGAGCAGCTGGACGCAGTTGAGCGTGTCGTCCATCGACCAGTTGTCGCCGTCGCTGAAGTGGAAGGGGTAGATGTTCCATTCTTCGGAGGGATAGTGGTCGTCGATGATCTGACTGCACAACTTGTAGGCGCTGCTGATCATCGTGCCGCCGCTCTCTCGGGTGTGGAAGAAGGTGTCCCGGTCCACTTCGCGGGCCACCGCGTCGTGGATGATGTAGCGGCTCTCCACTCCCCGGTATTGCTTCTGCAGCCAGGTATCGATCCAGAAGGACTCGATGCGCACGATCTCCTTCTGCTCGTCACCCATCGAGCCGGAGACGTCCATCATGTACAGGATCACGCAGTTGGCGACGGGCTCGGTGTCGGTCTTCCACGACCGAAAGCGCTTGTCATCCTTCTGCGGGATGATCATCGGATTGCTCGGATCGTAGACGCCGGTGGAGATCGAACGCTTGAGCGCCTCGCGGTAGGTGCGCTTGAAGTGCTTCAGGCTCTCCGGGCCGACAGTGCGGATGCCGGTGTAGCGGTCCTTCGAGCTGACCACGACGCTCTTGCCCTTGGGCTGGATCTGCGGAAGCTCGAGCTCTTCCCCGAGGATCTCAGCGAGCTCGTCGAGGGTGACGTCCACCTCCAGGACATGGTCCCCGGCGTCCGAGCCAGCTTGGCCCTTGCCGTCGCCTTCCTCCCCGCCCATCGAGTCCCCGGGCTTGCCGTCGCCTTGCCCGACGCCGCCCTGCTGCTTC
>JAUILJ010000374.1 GCA_030433055.1 Polyangia bacterium | reverse complement strand
CCCTGGGATTTCCTCCCCGATATCGGGTATTCCCGGCCGACGCAGTCGACCTCAGCAATTTCTCTGCAGATATTGCCGCGCGCCCGGTGGAACCGGGGGAAGCTATGCAGCGTATCGAGCACCAACCGGACGGGCGTTTGGCTGTTCGCGACCCCGTGAGTGATCTGCACCAAACTGCGGGAGCTCAGGCCGCTTGGAGAGTGAGGTCGTGGAGCACTCGGCTGGGCCGAGAGCCGCAGGGTGGCGTCAGCACCAGGGATCTGCTTTACCCACTGCGCCCCCCCATGCTGAAGCACTTACACAAGCGCCTCGGGAGCCCGCTTGGGCTCTTGACGGTGTCCGCATTGGTGATCGCCGGGATCGCCCTGGTTCGACCGACCGTGGCGAAGAAGACACCGTGGCGTGCCGCCCCGGAGGTCAGCGCGGCCCCTGCCCCCACTCCGTCTGCCGACCCCGCACCGCGCAAGCCGCAGCCCCTCACTGAAGCGCTGCGCCTCAAGGGATTCCACGAGTGCAACCCTCACGACCCCATCGGCCTCGGTCCGTATTCTCCGTATCGCAAGCTGCGGATGGGGCGCATAGCCATCCCCCAGAAGGGTGGCCACACCGACGACTTCGGCTACGACGTGTTGATCCACTTCCACGGTCACGAGCCGCTGCGCAAGACGCTGGTCCAGGTCGCGCGAGGGATCACCTACGTGGGGATCGATCGAGGCGTCGGCAGCGGCCCCTACACGAAGGCCTTCGAAGACCCAGAGCGCTTCCCTCGCTTGCTGGCGTCGATTCAGAAGAACCTCCAAGCGTACTCCAAGGACCCGCGCGCCCATGTGCGTCACCTGGCCATTTCCGCATGGAGCGCGGGCTATGGAGCGGTCAACCGCATCCTCAAGCACAGCGCCGACAAGGTGGACGCCGTCGTCCTGCTGGACGGACTCCATGGGGGCTGGAAGCCTGGAGCCGCACACCACACCAAGCCGAGCGACGTGGATCCGGGGTTCATTCAGCCCATCTTCGACTACGCCACACGAGCCAAGGAGGGGCACGGCATCTTCTACCTCACCCACTCGCAGGTCGAGCCCGAGGGCGGCTATCCGTCGGTGAAGCTCACCACCGCGCTGCTCCTCGAACAACTCGGCCTGACCCTCGAAAAGCGCGACCCGGGTGAAGACCCGTTCGGGCTCCTAGGAGAGGTTCATGCGGGCAACCTCCACGTGTTCTCCTACGCGGGGCACCGCGAGTACGCCCACTGCTCTCACCTCTCCCACATCACCGGGGCGCTCCGGCTCCTCGAATCCACATGGAAAACACCGAGACTGGATCGCTCGGTGGAAGCCACCCCGGCGCCCAAGCTTGGCACTCCACAAGCTGAAGAAGAGAGCGCAGAGGAGGACTCAGAGGACTCAGAAGACGTGGACGCCGATGAGGAAACGGCAGCCGACGTCGACCCAGCGGACGCGACGGAGGCCCCCGGGGGCGAGGAGCCAGCGACGGATCCCGAAGCCAGGCCAGCGGCGAGCGTCCAGGCACCGGCCACCGGGTCACCGGACACGCCTGCAGCAGCTCCCGCGAAGGCGACGGCGGCTCCCAAACCAACCGGCGCTCCCAAACCAACCGGCGCTCCCAAACCAACAGCGCAGCCGCCAGGCCAACCCACCCACGGCAGCCCTTGAGCTAGGTTGGCAACGTCTCGGCGCTCACTCGTCCCGGAGCGTCTGCGCGAGGTACTCGACCTCTTCCTTGGCCAGCATCGCGCTGACCTTGAAGTGCTGCCGGTACAGGTCCACGGCGCGAGCCTTCTCGCCGGCGCGCAGCAGCGCCAAGACTTGGGCCTTCGGGTCCCCGCTGGGCGCAGCCGCCACGGGCTGAGCCGTGGGTAGCGATGAACTGGTGGGCAGCGACGAGCTGGTGGGCAGCGCGCCCGACGGCGCACCGGGGGCGGTGCCGCCCGGCGTCGTCGGTGCAGCTGAGCTGGGGCTCGCCGAGCCGGGGCCCGCGGACGCCGACGCAGGCGGAGGCCCCTGCGGCGGGCCGAACCCTGCCTGTGGGGCCGCGCCGGGAGGCGGGCCCCAACCGGGCGGCGGCGCTGGCGCATTGCCCTGAGGAATCGAATTCTGAGGGCTCGGGCTGGAAGCAGCCGACCCCTGCGCGCTCGTAGCGACCTGAGCCGTGATCGCGGGCGCGAACTGAGTTGGGCCCGTAGCCTCGACGCCTCCCGCTGCCGCTGATGGCGCTACCGGCCCCCCAGTCAGCTGCGCGCCTCGCGCCCTGACCTGGTCGAGGATCGGAGGAGGGATTTGCTGCCACGCTGACGGCACCGCCGGGCGGCCCTGGCTCAGCAGCGCCTGCAAGGGCTGTGCTTCCTCCGTCGGCGGGATCCCCGGCCCGCTATTCCAGATCCACACCACTTGGTCCCCGCGGATCTCGACCGCGTACTCGTAGGGCAATTCCGCGACTCGCCACGTCCAACGCTCAGGCATGGGGCGAACGATACCGTCCCTGGGTTCGGACCGAATACTGAACACATTTTCCGTGTTATTGTTCGTCCTACCTGGGCTTTCAGCCCGCAGTAGTTTAAGCGGCCTGAGCCCCAGCCTGGGCCCAGCGCACCCCTCACCCCCCAACCCGACCTTGCATGCCCCGTCGCCTCTACGTCTACCGCAGCAATCAAGCGGAGCAGCTCTCAGCGAGCTTGGCGGAGGTGCTGCGGGTGCCGCTGAGCGATCCGATGCGCGCCGAGCGTGTCGTCGTGCAGGGCCGCGGCATGGCGACGTGGCTGAGCCAGCAGCTCGCGCTGGAGCTGGGTGTTTTCACCAACGGGGAGTTCCTGTACTCACGAAACTTCGTTGCTCAAATCTTTGCGGAAACCTTCTCGCGACCTGATCTCTCGAGCCACTCTCGAGAGGGGCTGTTCTGGGGACTGTACAGCGCGCTGTCCGCGCTGCCCGGGGAGCTCGACCAGGTCGAAGACGCGGGCGACCGCGAGGCGCTGCGAAGTGTGCTTGGCTACCTCGAGGGCGGGGCGCTGGATCTCAAGACCCAGCAGCTCGCCGCGCGCGTCACCCGGACCTTCGACAGCTACCTCGTGTTTCGTCCCGAGCTGATCGGCGCTTGGAACCGCAGGGAAAAGGATGGCGTGCCGTTCAGGTTGCAGCCTACGGCGGCCTGGCAGGCGGCGCTCTGGCGCCAGCTCCCCCAGGCGCTCCGCGAACATCACCTGGCGCACCTGGAGGCGGAGTTTCAGGCTCGGGTTGGCGAGCTCGCCGCGCTCTCGGCGGAGGACCTCGCCGAACGTCATCAGCTGCCGGAGCGGGTGTGCTTGTTTGGGCTGTCGAGCTTGCCGCCGCTATACCTGAGGAGCGTCGCGCGCCTGGCGGACCTGATCGAGGTACACCTGTTCGTGTTGTCGCCCTCGCGTGGTTGGTTCGCCGACCAAACAGCCCCGCGACAGCGCAACAAACTGCTCGAGCAAGGCCAGCTTCCCGAGGAGCCCCACGAGCTGCTGGCGAGCCTTGGTGGCGCGGGAGCAGACTTCCAGCAGCTGCTCGAGGACTTCGGAGTCGGCTACCAGGAGCCTCGAGAGCTGTATCGCGATCCCACCGGCGGCATCGAGCACCCCAATTTGCTCCAGCGCCTCCAGCAGAGTTTGCTCGAGCTGGACGACGCTCTGTCTGGAGAGCTCGAAGCGGGTGATGAATCCATCGCCATCCACTCCTGCCACGGCCCGATGCGCGAGGTGGAGGTGCTCCACGATCGGTTGCTCGATTTGCTCGAGCGCGACCCCGAGCTGGCGCCGCAGGACATCATCGTCATGGCGCCAGACATCGAGCGCTACGCCCCGCTGATCGAGGCCGTATTCGATCGCCCCACTCCGTTCATTTCCGCACGCAAACAGCTCATTTCCGCACGCAAACAAGAGAGCAGAGCACCCAGGGAACGTCGCGGGGGGATCCCGTATCGCATCGCGGATCGATCCGTGCGCCACGATGCGCCAGTCCTCGAGGGGTTGTTCCGAGTGCTGGCCCTGGTCGGAGGCCGGCACAGCGCCAGCCAGCTCTTGGACTTGCTGAACCTGGCGCCCATCGCGGATCGCTTTCAGATCCAGGTAGCCGAGCTGGACGAGATCTCCGAGTGGGTCCGCGAAACGGGGATCCGCTGGGCGGTCGATGAGGACGACCGGACCCGCCATGGCCAGCCAGCCATCCGCCAGAACACCTGGCGCTTCGGGCTCGATCGACTGCTCCTCGGCTACGCGCTACCCGGGCAGGATCGCTACCGCTACCAAGGCTGCCTGCCCTACGACGAAGTAGAGGGTCAGTCGGCAGAGCTCGCGGGCAAGCTCGCCTCCTTCGCGGAGACGCTGTTCAGGAGCCTCGACAACCTGGACGCAGAGAAGAGCCTGCAGGAGTGGCAGGCAGCCATCGCGCGCCTGGTGAGCTTGCTGTTTGCCGCGGAGGGAGACTACGCGTGGCAGCACCAGCGCGTGCTGACCGCGCTGGAGCAGATCCGCAACGCAGCCGAGAGCGTGCAGTTCGAGGCGAACATCGGCCTCAACGTGCTGGTGCCGCTGCTCAGTGACCAGCTCGACGAGTCGCAGCCGGCGAAGAGCTTCCTCACTGGCGGGGTCACGTTCTGCGCGATGGTGCCGATGCGCTCCATTCCTTTCCGCGTGGTTTGCCTGATGGGCATGGATGAAGACGCGTTTCCCCGCAGAGACAACATCGTAGACTTCGATCTGGCACAGGCTCTACCCCGGGCGGGAGACCGCTCTCGGAGCCAAGACGATCGCTACCTCTTTCTCGAGGCGCTCTTGTCGGCTCGCGACCGCCTGATACTCACCTTCAACGGTCAGAGCATCCACGACAACTCGAAGCGTCCGCCGAGCGTGGTCGTCGAGGAGCTACTCGACCACCTGGGCTTCGTCCAAATCCTCTGCCCGCAGGGTGCGGTCGGCTTCGTTGGGCAGCGTCAGGAAGGCAAGCAGCCGAGCGAGCACGCTCGAGCCTCGACGGAGCAGAGCGTACGCCAGCGGCTGATTACCGAGCATCCGCTGCAGCCGTTCAGCCAGCGCTACTTCGATGGCCACGATCGGAAGCTGTTCAGCTTCCGTGGTGACCTGTGTCGAGGCGCGGAGAGCGCGCGAAGCGACCGGCACCGGCCGACGCCGATCTTCGAGGGGCGGCTCCCTGCGATCGAAGCCGCGCCGCGCTTTGGCCTGAGGGACTTGCTCCAGTTCGTCTCGGCACCCCAGCAGTATCTGTTCGAACGCCGCCTGGGTCTGTACCTCCGTGAAGACAACGCCGAGGTGCTCGATCGGGAGCCCATCGAGCTGTCCGCGCTGGAGAAGTACTCGGTGGGTAACTTCTTGCTGCAGCTCGCGCTCGAAGGCGTGGACGACGACGAGAGCCTGCTGGTGCTCCGGGCGAGCGGTAAGTTACCGTTCGGAACCAGCGGCGCGGTGACTCGGGATCTACTGCAAGCGGAGACCGACGCGATGAAGGAGGCGCTCCGCGAGGCAATGGCGGATCAGCCACCTCAGAGTCATCACGTCTCGTTGTTGCTGCCATGCGGCGTGCACCTGGAAGGCAACCTGGACGACGTGTTCGGGGGGCGTATGGTGCGGGCGAACTTCATGCGCCCGCGCGCCAAGCGCCTGCTTCGTGCCTGGGCGGAGCATTTGATTTGGTGTGCGCACGTCGAACAGCGGGCGACCGCACCCGATAGCTCACGCATGACTCGCGCCAGTCAGCCACCGCGAGAGGTCGCCGCGTCTCGCTTGTTCTTGCGCCCACACCCGGGGAAATCGCGCATCACGCGCTTCTCGTTCGCCGCGCCGAACAACGCATCCCAGAGCTTGGACGTGCTGTGCCGCTTGCTCTTGCTGGGCCAGAACGAGCCTCTACTTTTTTTCCCCGAGGCATCGCGGGCCTTCGTCGAAGCGCTGATGGCGGAGAAGGATCCGATCGGGCCAGCGAACGCGCGCCTCGCGGATGATCTGCGCTTCGACCCATACGCTACGCGAGTCGTCGGCTCCGAGCAGGATGTCCGCAGCCTCCCCCGGATCCCGGAGACTCGCGCGCCGGGCTTCGAAGAGCTAGCGCAGACCATCTGGCAGCCGCTCCTCAGCCACCTCGAGGAGACGTGATGCAGGCGTTCGACGCGAGTGAAGTGGAGCTGGTCGGCTTCAACTTGGTAGAGGCCAGCGCCGGCACGGGCAAGACCCACGCGATCACCAGCCTGGTCACGCGCCTGATCTGCGAACGCGGACTCGGTATCGAGCGCATCCTGGTGGTCACCTTCACCGAAGCGGCGGCCGCGGAGCTGCGAGACCGTGTCCGCGCTCGCCTGAGCCACCTGCTCCGCAGCCTGGGCGCGCGCGCCCCGAGGCTGGACGACGCTGACACCAAGCTGCTCGCCCGAGTGCGCAGGGTGGCGCCAGAGGAGCAGCTCAAGCTACGCCTGGAGGTCGCGCTCAAGCGCTTCGACGAGGCCGCCATCTCGACCATCCACGGCTTCTGTCATCGTTGCCTCACGGAGATAGCCTTCGAGAGCGGGGGCTTGTTCGAGTCCGAGCTGGTGCCAGACCTGAGCGTGCTGCGGGACGAGGTCGTCCGCGACTACTGGACGCTCGAGACTCACGCGGCGCCCGCTGAGTTCCTGCAGCAGCTCGCCGCCCACAAGCTGGATCTGAGGGCCTGCCAACGCCTGGCAGACCGCGTGGTGTCAAACCCCGAGCTGATCGTCTTACCCGAGGCCAAGCAGGGGCCGATGCCCGACCGTACCGCCTTCGAGCTCGCGGTGGAGCGCGCTCGGGAGGTCTACGATCGGGACGCACTCGAGCACATCCTGCGTCGCAAGGGCGTCAATCAGGTCAAGCTCAAGCACACCTTCATCGATCAGCTGCTGTCCGATCTCGAGGATTTCTTGGGGGTGAGAGAGCGCCGTCCAGGCGCCCTGGGCGACGCTCTTCCGGAGCGCTCGCAGCACCTTGCCCAGTCGCGCTTCCCGATGAACAAGAACCACGCGCAGCCCCGCCACGCGTTCCTCGAGCGCTGGGAGACGGTCGTCGAGGCGCAAGAGGCGCTGGTCGACGCCTGGCGAGAGCGCCTGGCGGCGTTCGTCACGGGCCTCGTCGAGTACGCTCGCCGGGAGATCCCGAAGCGCAAGCTGGAGCGCGGCTTGATCTCGTTCGATGATCTCTTGCAGCAGCTGGACGCCGCGCTGCTCGGCCCGCGGGGCCCCCGTCTGGCGGACCGCATCCGCCGTCGTTTCCCCGCGGCACTCATCGACGAGTTTCAGGACACGGACAGCATCCAGTGGCGCATCTTTCAGCGCGTGTACGTGGAGAAGCTGGCCCCCGCAGCCAGCGAGGACCCTGAGGACGAGCCCCTGGGCCCGCTGTTCGTGATCGGCGACCCCAAGCAGGCCATCTACAGCTTCCGCGGCGCGGACCTCGGAGTCTACCTGCGAGCAGCCCACCAGACCGATCCCGCGCGCCGCTACACCATGGGTACGAACTGGCGCACGGACCCCGAGTTGTTGGCGGCGCTCAACGGGCTGTACGGC
>JAUILJ010000373.1 GCA_030433055.1 Polyangia bacterium | reverse complement strand
AGATCCGCTTCTTCACGGAAGAGAGCATCGTTGGGCCATACGGGCGACCTCCCAAGGGGCTCAGGGACTTCTGCTCCGAACTGGAACTCCTGAGCGAGGACACGCGGAGGCTCCTCACATGACCGTAGTTTACCCCTCCAAGACGCTCGTCCCCGTCGAACACGCCCTCTTGCTGTGTCTGAAGGCGCGCAGGAATGATCAGGAGAAGATCGAACTCGCCCGGATTGTCGCCGACGTTGGACCCTCGAGGTTACTCGAAAGAGCCGAGGAAAACCGTGTCGGTATGCTAGTCGCCAACGTCCTGGTAGAGGATCTCGAACTGCGCCTGGACGCATCGTGGACCACACGGTTGGTGCACAACAAGGAACGGGTGGAACGAACCTTGACGTCTCTGACACGGGTGGTCCGCGCGGCAAACGCAGAAGACGCACACATCGTGGTGGAGGGTGGCGGCGTGCTGCTCGCCAGCGACCTGCCAATGGCAGCCTTCTGCGCGGGTGACATCGATGTAGTGGTTTCGCCTGAGGCGATGCCCGGGATCGAAGCTGCGCTTGCAGAGGCTCGGTTCGTTGCCCCAGGCCGTCCCAACCGACAGAGCACTGCCCGCAGGGAATTCCGCGCGGAGCAAGCCAACCATGAGATCTGGCTAGCCGTGGGTCCCCATGCGTTTGGTCGCAACTGGGCAGAAGATAGCTTCATTTCTCGAGAGCCGGTGTGGATCAGCGGTGCTGTCCCGGCACGCGCGTTTGATGACGTGCGAGTGCCCCACCCCGCGCAGCTCCTGGCGATGTGCGCGACGCACACCTCGACTCACTCATTCGTTCGCTCGCCAGGGCTCCGTCTTCAAGTCGACGTCGACCGCCTAGTGACCGACAACCCCATCGAGTGGCCGCTGGTGGTGGCTGAGCTGCTAGCCATGCGAGCAGCCCGCAAGGGGCTCGTGAGCCTGGCGCTGGCCAGAGACCTTTTGGGAACGGAGGTCCCGAGCACGGTGGACGACGCTCTCAGCCCGCACGGCTGGCGACTCGAGGGAGTTCGAACTCTCCTGCAAGCCGGAGGTGTATTCTCCCACCAACCGGGCGTCGGGAGAATCGGCGCTGCGGCTCTGGATGCCATCCTGACCGATGGGGGACTATTCGAGTGGGTTCGAACAGTCCTGCTACCATCCAGAGCCTGGCTGGAGCAGCGGTCCGCGCGCTCGGGCGAGGAGCCGGACACGCTACTCCACCTGAGGCGCATCTCGCACGTTCTGGGAAGGGTCAGCTAGCGAATGCGGAAACAAACTCAACTTCGAATCAAGCGAGTAATCGATGTCGTTGGCGCCGGGGTCGCCCTGACCGCAGCTTCGCCCCTGATGCTCGGAGTAGCAGCCCTGATCCCGCGCCTGCTGGGAACCGGAGGTGTATTCTTCGTCCACCGCCGGCCGGGTTTCCGCGAGGAACCATTCAATCTAATCAAGTTCCGTTCGATGATTGAAGCGTTCGACGATCAGGATCTAGCGCTTCCCGAAGGGGATAGGATGACCAAGTTCGGGTGGTGGTTGCGCAAGTACAGCATCGACGAACTGCCCGAACTACTGAACGTCTTGAAAGGGGAAATGAGCCTTGTAGGCCCACGCCCTCTGCTCATGGAGTACCTCTCCGTCTACCCACCGGAGTATCGTCGCCGGCACGACGTCATGCCGGGCATCACCGGCTGGGCTCAGGTGAACGGCCGCCATCACGCCACCTTCAGGGAGCGGCTAGAGATGGACGTGTGGTACGTCGAAAACTGGTCGCTCTGGCTGGATCTCAGGATCCTCTGGATGACAGTAGGCGAAGTACTGGGGTCTCGCCACGTGGAGCCCCCCGACCAAGCGCGGAGCGACGTGGACGACCTCGACCTCCACTCAGCCGTCAGTCGTAGGGCTCGAGCCAAGCGCGCTGGTTGGGAATGAATGCGCGCTCCCCCGTAGACCACCAAACTGCCAAGGCTTGACGGTGAATCCAGTCGGAGATACGCCGTGCCGGGCTCGGTTCTTCGGCTATGTCGCGAATTGCAACAAGAACAACCCAGGCGTTGATCGACCTTGCAGTCCTGTCTATCGCCTACTGGGTAGCGTTCTACACTAGGTTTGACGGCAGCGTTCCGCTGCAGATGTTCAAGCGGCTGGTGTTCACCTGGCCGTACGTGGTGGGCTTCCAGTACCTGCTGCTCATGCTGTTTGGCGTGCCGCGACTCGCGTGGCGGTATGTTGGCATCGGCGACCTGTGGCAGCTCGGGCGCGGGATCGTGGTGGCTGCAACCTGCCTACTTGGCGTACGGCTCGGAACCGCCAGTTTGCATCATGGCTACGCGGGCTGGGCGCAGTTACCGTTGGGGGTCATCGCCATCGACTGCGTGCTCGCCTTTTTGGGCCTGGCCGGCGTGCGTGTGCTTCGGCGCGTGTTGGGTGAACGGTTGGACACCGCTCGGCGCCGTGAGCCAGAAGGAAAGCGTATTCCGACGCTCCTGGCCGGTGCTGGCCAGGCCGGAGTCCTGGTTGCAAAGGAGCTCATGCTGCGCCCGGACCTTGGCATGCGCCCCGTCGGCTTCGTGGACGACGACCCCACGAAGCGTGGAAGCATGATCCACGGAATTCCCGTGCTCGGGCGTACCAGCGATATCGAGCAACTCGCCGCCACGCTCGGAGCGCAGCAAGTTCTGATCGCGATGGCGAGCGCGCCAGGTAGTGCCGTGCGCCGAATCACCCGCCATTGCGAGCGCGCGGGGTTGAAAGCGAAGATCATTCCGGGGATCTACGAGTTGGTCGGTGGCCACGTAAACCTCTCACGGATTCGGAGCGTGGCGATCGAGGACCTGCTGGGGAGGGCACCCGTAGAACTCGACCGGCAGCTGCTGGGAGAGACTATCGCGGGCAAGGCTATCCTCATCACCGGCGCGGGAGGGAGCATCGGCAGCGAGCTATGCCGCCAGGTCTGTCGCTTCGGACCATCACGATTGGTGATGGTCGAGCAGGCCGAGAACGCCCTCTTCAATATCCATCGAGAACTACTCCTCCTCTATCCGGAACTCCAGCTGGTGCCCGTCATAGCGGACGTTTGTGATGCGGCGCGCGTCGACCAGGTATTTGAGCAGCACCGCCCCCACGTCGTCTTTCACGCGGCAGCGCACAAACACGTCCCGATGATGGAGTGCAACGCGGGTGAGGCGGTGAAGAACAACGTCTTCGGCACGCGATCGACGGCGGTCGCAGCGGATCGGCACGGGGCTGAGATCTTTGTCCAGATCTCGACTGACAAGGCCGTCAATCCGACGAGCGTGATGGGAGCCAGCAAGCGAGTCGCCGAGATGGTGGTCCAATCACTCTCGAAGAGCAGCTCAACCCGCTTCGTCGCCGTGCGCTTCGGTAACGTACTCGGCAGCGCAGGAAGTGTGGTCCCCGTGTTTCGCGAGCAGATTGCCGCGGGGGGCCCGGTCACAGTGACCGACCCAGAGATGCGTCGGTACTTCATGCTGATCCCCGAAGCGTGCCAGCTCGTGATGCAGGCGGGTGCGCTGGCCCACGGCGGCGAGATCTTCCTGCTTGATATGGGCGAGCCCGTGAAGATCGTCGATCTCGCGCGAGACATGATTCGACTGAGTGGCTACGAGCCAGACGTCGATATCAAGGTCGAATTCACGGGCGTTCGGCCTGGTGAGAAGCTCTACGAAGAACTCCTGCTGACCAACGAGAACCATGATCGAACCGTGCACCCAAAGATTCTGGTAGGGCGCATCCAAGTCGTCTCACAGGCTGAGGTCCAATCGGCACTGGAGGCGCTTGGTGGAGTCATCGATGCAGACGACGATCTCGTGCGGCGCACCCTGAATCGCCTGGTGCCAGAAGCCACCCTTGGCTACCGTTCGACCCCTCCAGTATCACCGGGTTCCGAGACAGAATCCGGTGACGTGATGCAACTGTCGCCAGCGGTATCCTAGCCATGCACTTTGTTGGAAAGAAAGTCGTCATCCGGGCGATTGAGCGCTCTGATCTAACCGCCCTCGCGGCGCTCCACAATGACCCTGAGCTAGGTGCCAATCTCGAGTTTTCGTGGCCCATCTCGCTGGCCAGCCAGGAGAAGTTTTTCGAGCGCCTGGACACGAACCCAAATACGAAACGCTTTGCGGTCCACCACCCGGAAGAGGGCATCGTGGGCTACACAGGCCTCTGGGGCATAGACTGGATCGACCGTAGAGCCACGGAGGGGATCATCATCGACAAGCGCTTCCACGGTCGTGGCTTCGCGACCGATGCCTTGATGACTCTCCAACGCGCAGCATTCGAGCAAATCGGGTTGCATCGAATCGATGCCATGATTTACGAGTTCAACACCGTCTCCCTGAAGCTCCACATCGACCGGTGTGGCTTCAAGGAAGAGGGCCGGCGGCGAGAGCACATCTTTCGCAATGGTCGTTGGTGGGACACCGTAATGGTGGGCGTCCTCGCAGCGGACTACAACGAGTTCAGCAAGGCAAGCCGCTACTGGGAGTAGTGGAACCGGACATGCAGACCCTGATCATTCGTGGGGACGAAGCGACCTGGACCAAGGCCCTGAGCGTCTTCGATCACGATACCTATCACAGCTACGCGTACTCACGACTCGAAGCCACCCGCTACCGCGCGGAACCGCTAGGAATACTGACCTCGCAAGAGGACCGTGCGTTCTTCCTTCCATTGCTTCAGCGAAGGATCGCTCCAGAATTGGATGTGACCGACGCGACATCGCCATATGGATATCCGGGGCCGCTCTACTCACCAGGCGCCGCTGAGGACAACCACTTCGTTCGGGATAGCCTCGAACACGCTGCAAACGCGCTGGCTGAGATCGGCGTTTGTAGCGCGTTCGTCCGAGGACATCCACTGCTCCCGTGTCCCAACTCCAAAGCGCTGCCGAGCCTCGTGCAGTACACCGAGCACGGGGAAACGGTCTGGATCGACACATCGCAAACAGAACGGCTCTCGTGGCGTGGCGTGCGCTCAAGCGACAAGAACCGCATCAACAAGGCTCTTCGGAACGGCGTTTCTGCAGAGATCGACGACGAATGGGCAGCGCTGCCTGATTTCCTGCGGATCTATGCTACGACGATGGATCGAGTTAACGCCAACGACGAGTACTACTTCGGGGCAGATTACTTCCAAGGCTTGCGTGTTGCGTTGGGGCGCGCCGCAATGTTGTGCGTGGTGCGTTACGAGGGCGAGGTAGTTGCCGCGGGGATCTTTCTCCGCCACGAGTCAGTCCTCCAGTTCCATCTTTCGGGCAGCCGAACTGAACTGAAGCACTTGTCTCCTGCCAGGGTCATGGTCGACCACATGCGTCGTTGGGCCACAGCAAACGGCGTTCGCTCCTTTCACCTCGGGGGTGGATTGGGGGCGCGCAAGGACTCATTGTTCGAGTTCAAGGCTGGGTTCTCGCCACTACGCGCCACTTTTTGGACTTGGCGCCTGATCACGAGCGGCAAACTATTCCAGCGAGCGGTGGCACACGCTGAAGCGCGCTCTGGGCGCGCCATCGATCCACAAGCGCCCTTCTTCCCCCCCTATCGGTTCAACTAGCCTTCTCGCCAGCCGAAGCGGCCGCGCTGCCGGCGGAAGAACCGACCACACCCGCCGATAGCACCAGAAATCAAGCTACGGTCAAACCCATAGCGCTGGATCGTGCAACGCACGGACGACGTTGCCGCATGGAAATTTCCTCGGGCTAGCTGACTGATCATTAGCTCGAAGTAGGCGTCGAATGTCGGCCGAAAGTGGCGCCCAAATCGCACACGGGCGCGCGCTGGCCCTGCTTCGAGCGTCTCACACAGGGCCTCGGCAGCGAGGTCGGGCTTGCACTCCTCCATTTCGACCACATGTTCGGTCGGCAGACCCCAATATTCCAGATCATGGGCTACGGCCCCATACGCGCCCACACTCCGGCTGAGAAACTGCACCGTAGGAAGGGGTTTGGCAGCGTCCGACGTACATAGCCAGGTGATTCCGCTCGAGCACCCGACGAGCAGCGAGCAGACCTTGGTCAGTTCCGCATTCTCGCGATACCTCAGTTGGCTACCGTCGACGATGCCCGGTTCGGCATCGACCGACTCCGAGGAGCTCAACACGACGACCGTCCCAGGGCGCCGCTGTACCAACGCCCGCGAGACACTCAGTGCCCACTCAAGGGTGACGAAGGACTGTCCACTCCGCGGCCCTATCTCGAACAATACAACGTCGCCTGCGCGCTCGAGCGAATTCAGGCGAATGAACTCGTCAGCCCGCGCGCGCTCGTCGTCAGTGAGCCGCACGATGGGCGTGACGGGCACGCGGATCGGCCGTGGATAACCGCGAAAGATGGACGCCCGCACCGTGCCATCGTAGTTCTTGTAGTTGTCTGGAAAGATTTGCGTGAGATACACCTCGTCAAACTCACCTTCTCGCTCCCGCCGTCTCGCTTCTAGGACGAATTGGCGCCAAGCCGGCCCCAGTTGCGAACGGTTCGGCACGTCTACCACCCAGACATCGTCGACGTGGGGATTACCCTCGATGACCTGAGACCAGGCCGAGCCTATGGCCCACGTCAGGTGGCACCCTGGCAGGTCCTGCTTGATCTGACGCGCGACGGTCGTCGCATAGACGCAGTCGCCGTTCGACGCCAGTTGCCCAAGCAGCACACGCTTCGTTTTCGCCACGTTAACCCCGCCGAACCATCATCTGGGCGAGGCTGTGGAGGTCTACCGTGGTTGACCAGCCCAGGTCACGAAGCTTCGTAGGGTTGGACACCAAGCGTTGATACTCTGCCTGAAAGTCCGAAGAAACCTCGACGAACTCCTTCCAGTCGAGTCCGACTTCACCAAAGCACGCCAGAAGCCAGTCCTCAATGGAGTACGCGACCCCCGACCCGATCACGGCTTCAAAGACCTCATCCTGATCCACCAGGCGCAGCATACCCGCGGTGACGTCTCCAGCGAACGTCCATTCTTTTTCCACACGAATATCTCCGATGACCAACTCACACTGGCGCCGTTGAGCGGCTTGAACCGCCGCGTCCGCTATCAAACGGCTCACGTGGTTCGGCGGCCTGCGTGGACTTTCGTGGTGGAAAAGGTATCCCACGTACACACGCAATCCAAGGCTCCGGAAATACCGGGCGGCATACACCGAGTGAATACGCTCCACGGCGTACACGCTATTCGCAGCGAAGGGTGTGTTCTCGTCAATCGCCTCCCCCACATTCTCGAACTGCACTCCGCTGCCGGGAATGAACACACGAGTGTCTGGAGAGTGCTGCTTCACACCCTCTAGAACGTTGAGGCAGCCGGTGGCGATCGCCGCGTGATTGTCCCACAGCGACTCGTGATGGGTGGTTGATCGAGCCGCGAGCTGAAACACATAAGCCGGGCGCAGTCGCCGGATGGTCTCGAAGACGAAGGATTGACAGGCGACGTCTCCCTCACCCCCGGCCCCCCTGGCCGGCATCACAACTTCAACGCCAGCTGCGCGAAGCTGCTCGGCAAGGTAGTACCCGTCTTGACCGGAACCCCCAAAGATGAGCGCTCTCATCCGCCGGAC
>JAUILJ010000372.1 GCA_030433055.1 Polyangia bacterium | reverse complement strand
CGCTTGACGCCGCTCTGACGAACACGGATATCGAACTACGCGACAACTACCCTGAGACTCGTCGGAACGTTGCCCAGCGGCTTCCCCGCTTTCGAGAGACACGGTCTGGTGCGTACATGAACTCATTCCGTGTCTTGTGCTCTAGGGACCAGGTCCCATCTGCTAGCCGTTTGCCGCAAACCAGCAAGACAGCATCCGTCAGACGCGGGTCATAACCCCCTGACGCGGTCACAACGTGGAGCGCCTCCAGAAGGTCCACGTGGTAGTAGAGCGGAAAGGATGAGCTCAGCCAGGCCGCAGCCCGTGCTTCATCGACGGCGCGCTTGCTCCAGAGCGGGATCACACCCCCGTCACGTCGTTGGTAAACATGCCGTTCGAGCAGGTACTCTCGAATTGCAGGCAGCAGGGCGAGGCGCTCCCCCAGGAGCAGCGCCTCGCCCGCGCGAACCACACCGCTCAGGCAGCTTGTTGCCGCAAAGCAACCCCCGAATCGCCGCTCCAGGTAGCTTCCCCACTCCGCAGCCCTTGAGTCGCGAAAATCACGCTCTCGATAGCGGACGCTTTGATATGCCTCCAGCCAGTCCAGGCAAGCATGGGCATCCGCGCGGAATTTCTCACGCGTTGCGCCCGGAGAGCACACTCTGCGGTCGGCGCCGCGGAGCAGAAGTGACGCAAAGATCCCAGTATAGCAGCTCAACACTCCGTCCCGGCGACCGTCAAATGCGAACCCACCCTCATGTACCGCATTCTCGTGCAGAAAATCTGCGCAACTGGCCCACGCTTCCAGATCTGCAGTAGCGCCCAGGTCGGTCAGGGATCGGAGAGCCCATAGACTTGGCAGGATTCTGCCAGCGGGCGCGTCCTTTTCCCCGAAGCTACCATCACCACGTTGGCGATCGCAGAGACTGCGGAGCGCAGCCTGTTCCCGGATCTCCTGAACCGGAAAGGGGATCACGTCTGACACTGCCCCTAGCTCAGTCAACGCCCAGAAGCGCAGCGCTGGTGGGCACTGCTCGGAGTCAAAGCACCGCCGAGCGGCGTTCCACGTTGCCATGTAGTCGAACTCCGGCAACTGCGAAACACTCACGCGCGGAGTGTTTCGCACCCCGTGTCGCGGGTCAATGTCGCTCCCAGGTCCATGTTGCGAGGCGGGCCTTCTCCGCTCAGCCGTGATGCGCACGGGCCCGGGGCTCGTGATCAATCAGGCATTCTCGGCCCAACCCCAGTTGTGACGGATCGTCTGGGAGTGGCGTGTGGGTTTAGCTACTGATCCACCGGCGCTGACTTGGGACCGACTGCTAGCTTTCCAGTCTCGGCGGCGCGCTGGAGTGCGCTGTCCCAATCCCCCGGAGCGTCGCCCTCGATTAGTTCCACCCGGATACAGCAGCACTGGGCAGGCAGCTCTGCGGTCCCTGCGGTCTGCGTGTTGATGGTACGCGGTGCTGCTTCTTGTAGCGCCAGGTCGGCGAGCCGCCAGTATCGGTCACGGATCTCCGCGAGCGAACGGATCGTGGCGCGCCAGTCGCTGCGGGGGTCGATCAGGACAACCGGAAGCAGGTGACCGAATCCCCTGGAGCGTTCGGCAGACAGCGCTTCGGGCGGCTCGGGTTTGCCGTTGATGGTCAGGAGCGCTCCTCGCACCTCGATCACGGGTCCATGGTGGGGCTTCAGGCACCCCGAGCATTTCTGCTCGGAAACCAAATCGGCCCGAGCAAGGGCTGGCGCGCAGCTCACGCGAGCGATCCGTCGCTCGGGCAATGGCGCGGCGGCGTCGACGCGGAGACTTCTCGTGGCACCCCAGCTCACAGCACCCGACACGAAGACGCCGACGGCGCAGACGAGGCCGCTCCTGGTCGGTGAGCCGAGCCGCGGGGCGAGGAGCAGAACTCCGACGGTCGCCGTAAGCGCTCCGGCAAGCAGGAGCGTGCGGAGTCTCTCGGTGAGCGCCACCGTCCCGGAGATGACTGGCTCCGCGCAGAGAAACGCCGCCCCGCACTCGACCTCGAAGTAGGTGAGGTCGATGCGACGGGCCAAGCCACAAGCGAGGGTGCCCGTCAACAGCGCAAGCGTGCCAGGCAGCGCCACCCTCAGCAGCTTATTGCCGCGTAGAAACGTGAACACCACACGACCCAGCGCCAGCGCGGCGCAGAACGCGCAGACTCCCAGCACGGCGAGGGCCAACAAGGTCTGCCCCGCTTCCGCACGGGCTGTCGCGGCGTTCAGCGCACTGACCCCCGCTGCCCTGTCGTACCACAGCCGCAACGACTCTCGTTGACCGTCTCGAACCATCGCCACCGCGACCCACACACTCCCGAACCAGCCGCTCACCGCGAGCGCAACGGCAGCGACAGTGGCCTTCCGCCAGCCGCGTGCCAGCAGTCCCAGCAGCGCAAGAGCGGCCAGGGCACTCACGCCCAGCGCCGCCACGCCCAGCGCCGCCACGGCCGAGTCTCCGCCGGGTTGTTGCGCCGCCAGCTTCACGCTCTCGCGGAGATGGTCGATCATGGTTCTCCGATCCACCACTCGAGCGAAAGGACGAAGGCTTGGTACCCGGCCAGATCGAGCGCCGCGAGACACAGCAGGGTAACGCCCCAGATCAACAGGATGGAAAACCCGACTGCCCGGGTTGTTGAAGCGCGCCCGTTGGATCTCACACAGGAATCGTTGGAGGAGACAGCCATGGCTCTCTTGCTGACGGAGGCGTCACCTCGCGTGTTTCGTTCTCACGAAGCGCCGTCAGCGATCGGACACACGAAGTGCCGAGGACTTTGCTCGATCACTGGGTTTGGGGGTGAGGAGCGGTGTCATGCCGCCCCGACTCCACGGGCAGGGAGGCGAAATGACCCACTATCGTCAATGGAATCACGGCGTTTCTCGCGGCGATGCCTGGCACACGATCTGCTGACGTGTACCGATGTATGCAGATCTGGAAACCTTGCTTGGCCTGCCTCGCGGCGCTGGCGTCTACAGCCTGCCTCACGGCAACACCCTTCGATGACGATCTGGACCTGGAGGGTGATGTCAATCGGCGCGCCATCGAGCGCATCCACCGGCAGGCTCCCACAGCCAACTTCAAGTTCGTCGCGATCGGGGACACCCACGACGCCTACGATGAAACCGCTGCCGCGGTCGAAGCGATCAACCGTCGAGACGACATTCGCTTCGTGCTCCACGCGGGCGACCTCACGGACCTGTCCCTCAACGCGGAGTTCGAGCGCATTCACGAGATCCTACGCGAGCTCGACGTGCCCTATGTGGCGGTGATCGGGAACCACGACGCCATCGCCTCCGGTCCCGAGATCTACGAGGAGCTCTACGGGCCTCGAAACTTCAGCTTTCGCTTCGGGAAGCTGAAGTTCATCGCATTCAATTCCAACGCGCTCGAGTTCCCCGAGGAAGCTCCCGACGCAGACTGGCTACGGGCGGAGCACGCCGACTTGCAGCCAGGCGAGCGCGCGATCTGGCTCACCCATCAAGACATCACGGCGCCAGATGGCGAAAACAAGAAAGCGGCAAAGGCGCTGTACGCCGAGCTGCTGCGCAATCAACCAGTACCACTGGTGGTGCATGGCCACCTCCAGGCGTATGAGCTCCAACGCTACGAGGGTGCTGACGTGCTCCAGTGCGGCACCTTCGAGGCGGTCTTCACCTACACCATCGTCAGCGTCTTCGATTATGGCGAACGCCTGGAGTTCGAAAAGTGCATCAACGACGATTGCACGCCGGTTAGCCCCCAGGGGGCAGTGCTATGAGCGGTCATTGCGCCGCGTTATGTTTCCTCGCGGCATCATCCACTTGCCAGCTCGCGCTCGCACAGCCCGGCGAACCGCGTGCCCGATACGGCGACGTAGGGTCCAGCGACCGCGGCCATACGTATGTCCTCCCCCCCGAGCCCGAACCCGAGATCCCGCGCGACACCGACCGCCTGGGTTGGTACGTCCCCGATTTCGCCAAGGTGCAGACCGGCGGCCTCCGTGGGCGCTACACTGCGGGCATCGGCTATGCGGCGTTCGATGACGTGCTGAACGTTGGGCTACTGTACGGCTACTCACCAAACGAGATCGATGACTCGGGCGTGAGCACGCTGTCCCTCGAGATCAGCGGCAGGCCTTTCGAGATACGGATTGGAGACTTCCGGATCGTACCCATCGAAGTCGGAGCTGAGCTACCCCGACCGCTACTCGAGCGGTTACTACCCACCCACCGCGGTCCACGCGCTGGCCTACCTGGGTCTGGAGGTCGACTGGGTGCCCCGCGGCGGCTTCTTCGAGCGCATCGGGCTCTACTACCAGGCGTCGACCATCTACACCTATGCAGCCGACGTGGTGCGCAACTCCGAGACCGCTTCTCTGGATGACTCCGTGGCGAGCACGCTGGGTTACCGCGCGGCATTCTGAGTGAGGACCGATCGCACTAATCGGCGCGACCCACTCGCGGCATTGCACGCACAGCCAACTCGGATCGAGGCGCGACGCCGCGCTAGCCTCGCCCCACCAGCACGCCGAGAGAGAACGCCAGCGCGAGCAGCATCAGCCCCAGCGCAACGAGCCCCAGCTTCCCCACGGTATTTAGGTGAGGCGCACGCCTGACCAGAGGCAGAGGCTCGAGTTCGGCGCCTGGCTGCGTCTCCTCCAGGAAGCCGGCGAGGGAGCTCGTCGAGGCAGGTGGAGGCAGTGTCCGCACCCCCGAGTGCATCACCGGGCGCGGCGCCGATCCCTCGTACGTGGAGGCGATGTAGCGCCGCAATTGATCGAGCCGATCGCCTTCGAGCTGCTCGACCAGCTGTCCCACTTCCGAGTGGGTCGCCAGCCAGCCTGTTTGGCGACCGATATCGTCCAGGGCCTCGAGCATGGCTCGCGCCGAGGGAAAACGCTGCTCGGGATCTCGCGCGCACGCGCGGGCAATCAGCTCTTCAAGCTGGGGAGCAACCCGCACCCCCACGCTCGAGAGCGACGGCAACCCCTCGCTCAGGATGCGTTGCACCAGATCCGGCGCACTGTGCGGCCAGGGCTCCGTGCCGGCGAGGGTCACCCACAGGGTGACGCCCATCGAGTAGACATCGAGGCGCCGATCCACCGTGTCGTGTGCCAGGTACTCAGGCGACAGGTACAAGAGCTTGCCGAGCAACTGCCGCTTCTGAGTGCGCTGGGCGGAGAGCGCACTGCGGGCGATGCCAAAGTCCGTCAGGCGAGCGACTCCATCACGGCCGATCAGCACGTTCTGCGGGCTCACGTCCCGATGCAGGATGGACAGGGGGGCACCGCTCGGATCTGCCGCCTCGTGCACGGCGTGAAGCCCTGCTAGCGCGTCGAGCGTGATCCGCAAGGCAATGGGAGGCGGGATGCGCTCACCGAGCGCCGCGCTCTGAGCGATCAACGTATCGAGGTTCGCGCCCTCCACGTAGTCAAGCACCAGGTAGCGACCGTCTGCGTCTTCGCTCACGCGCTGCACCGAGACCACGTTGGCATGTCGCACGTGCGCCGTCAGTCTCGCCTCATCCATGAAGCGCTCGAGCAGCACGGGGTACTGCAGCAGATCCGCGTGCATTCGCTTGATCGCGACCAGGCGTTCGAAGCCGCCAAGGCCCAGCGCCTTGGCGAGATACACGGCACCCATGCCCCCCGACCCCAGCTCGGCGAGCAACTCATACTCCTGCAAAGGCAAGGCCGCGGAACCGGTCATCACACCGGAGTTGTTCTTCAACTCCCGGGCGGGGGCAAGCGCTCAGGCGCTAACCCTCAACTCGACACCCCTGTCGGGCTCCGACGGCTCTCGCTTCTCGTGGCGCACTTGGCAAGCGCCGGCCGTGGTCGACTCACCCAAAGATTCTGCGTGGAAATTTGGTACCCGCAATGGTCCCCGGTTTCTCCTCAGCTCGTCTCACCCCCTGTTCGGGCGAATCCAGTGGTCCGAGGGGGTGAGGGGGAGAGGTCGAGTCGCGCTATGCGCCCGGTGCAGGCGCAAGTGCTGGAAAGAACTGAGCCTGTGTCGCATCTGCTCGCAATCTCGCCTCGCGTGTCCCGGGTCGCGTGCGGTGCTGGTACCCTCGGCGCGTGAAGTGGATACCCGGAAGCGTCGCACTGGTATGTCTCCTGCTCGCCGGCTGCGGCAGCGACATCAAGGACCTCAACTCGAAGGTCGATGGCAAGGAAGTCGTACTGCAGGGGCGAGTGAAGAACGGGCCAGTCGGCCCGGCGGTGACCGTGAGCGGGTGGGCTGGCGCAGGTAATATCCGCGCGGATGTCAAGGCGGGGGACGGCAGCTTCGAAGCGCGGATCCCATTCTACGAGCTGCCTCCAGGCAAGCTGAAGTTGCACGTGGAGGCGAAGGAGTACGAGGGCGCGAGCAAGGTGCTGGCCGCGGCGGACGTGGAGGTGGAGGTTCCGGAGCACGGCGAGATCGGAGTCGTGAGTTGCGGAGCGACGGCGGACGACAAGGCAGTGCCCCCGAACGCGCTTCCCCCCAACCCAGCCGACTTGAGCACCGGGGAGCGCCCGGTCGTGACGGGTCCGTCGATCGGCAAGTCCGAGGGGCTCGCATGTCCGATAGCGGACGGATCCATCGAGCTGACGATCCGCGCGCGCCCGGGTGTCGTGCTCACCCAGGGCACCGAGAAGGCCACGACCGACGGGAACGGCCAGGCCAAGCTGCGTGTTTCGATCACCGACTGGCTCGGCACTGCGCCCCTAGCGGCGTTCGCGGTGAAGCTCGATCCCACCACCGGCGCGACCACCTGGCCCTCAGCCAAGGCAGCCGTGATGAAGCCGCTGCAAATTCCGATCGCCGTCAGCATCCAGGGCAAGCAACATCAGACCGTGTTGACCGTCGGCGAGCGCCTGGAGAAACCGGTCGACCCGAGCGATGAGCGCGCCGTCGAGCGCAGGGCTCGCGAGTTCTTCGGCTTCGCCAACGCCTACCTTCAGGCAGCGAGAGCCGGCAAGGTCAAGCCTTCAGACCGCGTGAAGGCGAACACTGCGGCGCTGTTGGTCCCGGGGAACACCATCGATCTAAAGTCGCCGCTGCTGTCCACGAACCTCTACTACTTCGGACAAGCGGAGTCGTTGCTCGACGTGGAGCGGTTTGCCATCGCAAAGGAGGGCGCAAGCACGAGAATCGAGGACTGCGGTCCCTACCGCGAGATCGACACAGGGCTCGGGGCCCCGGGCAGCCCAGTAACCATTCACCGTCTCCGCGTGGATATGGACGTCAACGCCTGGACTCAAGCGGGCAAGGTCATTCCCAAGGGCGTCGTCGAGGGCGGCGACGGCTGCCCGGGCTCGACCGTCATCAAGGACTTCGCACCCGCCGAAGACTATCGCGATACGCCCCCGACCCATGCGGTCGGTGCCTGGATCCTGCGGCAGGAGCTGTGAAGCGCAGCTCTGCCGCCCAGGCCTCCTGCAGCGCGCCTAGAAGAAGTAGCAGGCGTCTGCGGGCTCGGCTTCGCACACACCTTGCGCGCACGAGAACGACTCGCAGTCGTCATCCTGAGCGCAGGCAGCTCCTCCGGCCTTTCTGCCGAAGCACACCCCATCTCGGCATGTCGTCCCGTTGATGCAGTAGCCCGGCTCGCAGGCTTCGCCTTCCTTGTAGGCTGGGA
>JAUILJ010000371.1 GCA_030433055.1 Polyangia bacterium | reverse complement strand
AAGAGCTCGCCGTAGATCAGCTCCCGAGCCGGCTGACGCTGGATACCCTGGGCGAGCTTCTTCACGCCGGCTTCGCTGAGGTCGAGCGCCTCCAGCTTGTCGTTGAGTTCGTCGTAGTGCTCCGGGCCGATCTGGTCGGCGAACAGGCGCATCTCTCGGGCTTCGCCCTCGCTCACGTCGCCGTCGCTGGCTGCGAGCAGCTTGAGCAATGAGATCGCGCTGAGCAGCTCTTCTTCCGTGAGGTCCTGGAATTCGAAGTCGGCCATGATGTGTTCCTAGAGTAACGGGTGGCTTCAGCCAGCGTAGTCCTTGAGGCAGCTCAGCAGGCTCTCGATTTCGTCATCTGTGCCCACCGTGATGCGCAGCCCATCATCCAACAGGCGCTCCGCGAAGTAACGCACCAAAATGCCGTGCGCCTTCAAGTGCTCGAAGGCGCCGCGTGCAAGCTCCACGCGGCTCTTCCCGCCGCCGGGAATGGGTGCGCGAGCGAAGACGAAATTCGCGGAGCTGGGGAGCACCTCATAGCCCAGCGACCGCAGACCGCTGATCAGCCGTTCGCGGGTCTTCACCACCTTGGCCACGTTCTGCTGTGTCCACGCGGTGTCCTTCAGGCTCGCCGCGCCAGCCACGATGGCCAGGCGATCCAGGTTGTACGAGTCCTTCACCTTGCCCAACCCGGCGATGATGTCTGGCGAGGCGAACGCCAACCCAAGGCGCATTCCCGCAAGGGAATGGCTCTTGGAGAAGGTGCGCAGCACGACCACGTTGGGTTCGCTGGTGGCGAGCTCGAGGGCGTTCGTCGGGCTGAAGGCGGCGTACGCCTCGTCCACGACCAGTACCCCGCGCTTCAGGCTACGGGCCAGCTCGCGCAGTTTGTCCGTGGAGTGTTGGGTGCCGGACGGCGAGTTGGGCGTGGCCACGAACACCAGCTTGGCGTCGCACCCGAACAGTCCCTGGGGTAGGTTGAAGTCGGTGTCGAAGTCGAAGGTTTGCACCCCGGCGCCTGCTGCCGCCGCGAGCGTCCGATACAAGACATACGTCGGGTAGGGGTAGGCGATGCTCTCGCCCGGCTCCAGAAAGGCGCGGAAGAGCAGCGCCAGTAGCTCGTCGGAGCCGTTTCCGTGGAGAACTTGATTGGCGGGCACACCGGTGAGCTCACTCGCCGCCTCACGCAGCGCCGTGGCGCCCGGGTCACTGTAGAGCCTCAGGCGTTCAGCGCCGTGCTGCAGCTCGGCCTGGATCGCTGGCAACACCGCTGGGCTCGGGGGATATGGATTCTCGTTGGTGTTCAGCTTGATGATCTTGGTGCCCGCCTTGGGTTGCTCACCCGGCACGTAGCCAACCATGGCCTCGACACTCTTGCGAAACAGCGTCATCTCGAACTCTCGCTTGCGACGGCTCCCAACTGAGCCGCGCGGAGCCTAGTATTTTCCGACGCTCTCTGCTGCCTCCGTCGACAGCGCCGGGGCGAACTCATAGCTGCCATCGCTCGCCCAGCTTGCGTTGAAGGCGTCGCGCACGACGAGCTCCGCCGTCTTGCCTCTGGGGTTGAAGCCCCACTCCGCCTCTTGGGAGAGGTCGTCCGGGTCGGCGTACATGCGCCACACGAAGTAGCCAGCGAACCAGGGCTCGTCGATCAGCGGAGCGATCAGCGCCGCGTAGGCATCTGCCTGGGCCGCCTGATTGATTTGCACGTCCTTCATCGAGTCCGGCCACTCCCAGGGCCTGATCGCTGGATCGGTGCGTGTGGTGTAACCGATCTCGGTGAACACGACCGGCTTGCTCCAGGCTCTGGCCAGCTCGCCGATGCGTGTGCTCACGTCCCGCGCGCCTTGCAACAGGCGCCTGACGTCGGAGCCTTCCTTGTCTGCCAAGGGGAAGAACGCGTTTACGCCGATCACGTCTAGTTCCCCGAGGATCACCGTTTGGTCCACGTCGTCCCAGTTCGCGGCATAGGTGAGGGGCCCGGAGTAGACCGCTCGCACCTTCGAGATCAGCGCGCTGAAGGAAGGCGCGCGCGTGGTGGTCACCCAGCTCCGCAGCTCGACTCCCAGGCTCAGGAGATCGACGTGGGTCGCCTCGGCGAGCCTGGCCCAGCGCAGCAGGAAGGCGCCGTAGCTGTTCTGCCAGCGCTCCCACCCCGCGTCGTCTTCAGGGTCGATTTCGGCACGCCAGCCGCCGCTCTCGACCCACAGGTGGGGCACCAACATCACCCGCAGGCCCTGGGCGTGAGCTTGCTCCACCGCGTGCTGGAGCGCGACGTAGTTCTCGCTGAATGGCGCCTCGAACGTCGGATCGACACCCGTGGACTTCAAATCCCAGACCCGGCCGAAGGGGGTGAGGGACACCCAGGTGCCACCGAGCCGCCGCGTCTCCCGCAGCGTTCGCTGGTAGGCGTCGCTCCCATAGCCGAGGCCGGGGTGCAGCGAGCTCTCGATGGGGCCGATGGTCATGCCGCGGATGGCTCCGCGGCGCGGCCAGTTCGCTTGGCTGTCGAAGGGCCGCGTCTGCCCCAGATATTGCCACGCGGATTCGCTGGGCAGGAGCTGCATCTGGTGGTGGGCGCTGGCGGCGCTGCTCGACAGGAGCAGGGCCGCGCCGAAGGCGGCACCTGTCAGGCAGCCGCGCGCTATCTCACGAGCTCGCATCTTCAGGCGCTCACTCGAGCTGCAACGGCTTCGAGGAGCGCCTGATCGACGTCGCGGACGTGCGGTGCCACGGCATCGGCCCCGGCCTCCACTAGCTCCGTCGCGGAGTAGCTATGGGCCACCGCGACACAAGTCAGCTTAGCTGACTTCGCCGCCTCGATCCCGCTCAGGGAGTCTTCGAGCACCAACACCTGATTGGGCTGGAGCGTCGGCGTTCCCTCGCGCAGCTTCGCGAGACCTTGCAGGTAGCCCTCGGGGTCTGGCTTGGAGCGCTGGGTGTCTTCAGCTGCCACGATGAACCCCACGTGGGACCTCACCCCCAGAACTCGGAGACCCAACTCGATCTCCGGGCGCAGCGCACCGCTGACCACGCCCACCGCGCCGAAATCGGCGCAGCGCTTGACCAAATCTGCTGCGCCTTCGAAGACTTCCAGGTTCTGCTCGGCGCGCTTCATGTAGATCGGGAACTTCGCGCGCACGAGTTCCTCCACGCGCTGGCGATCGGCTGCTCGACCGTGAGCCGCCAAGATCGCCTCGAACGCGCCCACGTCGTCGAACCCGAGGTACTTCTCCCAGTAGTCCGCCTCGCTGAGAGTTATCCCCAGGGGTGCGAGGGTGTCCTGAAATGCCGCTAGGTGAACGCGCTCGTCATCCACCAGGACGCCGTTGAAGTCGAACAAAGTGCAGGCAAACACTGGGCTCTCCGCTCGTTGTCACGGCGCCGACACGACCCGTGCGAACGAGCCGGGTGAATAACACGAGGGCGGCTACCGGTCTTACCCAACCAGTGTGATATGCCATCTAGCCAAACGGCGACGGTACTAGCCGCCACGGCTTTCGGCGGCCAGAGCTCCTCGTTGCAGCCAAAGTGGATGCAGCGGCGGGGTTCTTTCCAGCGTGTCAGCTTGAATCTCGGGCGGCCTTGTGCCAGGTTCCGCCCGGCTTTTCAGCGTTTCTTCGCAGAGCAATACAGCATGAGTAAAGGCGATCTTCTAGAAATGGAGGGCACCATTCAGGATGCCCTCGGTGGTGGCCAGTACACCATCAAACTCGATCAGGGCGAGGCTACGGTCCGTGCCCAGCTGTCGGGGCGTATGCGGCGTCACCACATCCGCGTGCTCCCCGGAGACCGCGTGCGTGTGGCCGTCTCTCCCTACGACCTGACCCACGGCCTGATCGTTTACCGCGGTCGCACGAACTGACTCTCCGCGCCGTGGGCGCGAGCTCGTTGGCGCCTCGTGAGGCGAATCGGTGATTCGCCAAACAGATCAACCCAGCGTTTCCTGTGTCCGTTCGTCGTCGTTCTGAGCCGCCGCACCTCCTCGGTGTTGGCGGCGTTCGGTGTTTGTGCCTCGGGCTGAGCCTGAGCGCGGCGGGGCTCCTGGTGGCCTGTGACGATCCGCAGCCCCCGAAGAAGGACGAGTCTCCCTTGATCGTCGTACCGACGCCTCCTCCTGCGCCGTCGCCCAAGCTGCTCTACCTGCCAGACGGCGGCGACAAGGCTCCGCCGGAGGCTCCGCAGCTGGCGCCGCTGGCCGGGATGCCCCAGGTGGGGAGCAGCTCACGTTGCCCTGCGGATATGGTGGACATCCGGGGCAAGTATTGCATTGACCGCTACGAGGCGCAGCTCGTCGATACCGCGCAGGGGCGCGTGCTCAGCCCCTACTACTCCCCCGAGGGGCGCAAGGCGAAGCGAGAGTTCGGCACTTGGAGCAAGCAGGCGCTCCAGGTGGGCTCCGAGCAGGCCCGTGCGAAGCCGGTGCCGTTTCCGCCGAGCTGGCAGTTCACGGAGCGCTACGAGCCCAAGGCGGTGAGCGCTCCAGGGGTGCTTCCCAACGGCTACATGACGGCGCACGACGCGCAGAAGGCCTGTCGCAACGCAGGCAAGCGCCTGTGCTCCGAACAGGAGTGGGTCACCGCGTGTGAAGGCGAGCAGCAGCGTCAGTTTCCGTACGGGGACAAGTACGAGTGGAAGAAGTGCAACGTCTTTCGTGAAGCGCACCCAGCGCACGTGCTGCATGACGACGCCTCGCGAGGTCATCTGGATCCTCGTCTGAACCAGGTGTCGTCCAGCGCTGGACCCTTGCTGCGCAAGACCGGCACGACACTCGAGTGCAAGAGCGTCTGGGGGAACGACGCCGTCTACGACATGGTGGGCAACCTCGACGAGTGGATCGACGACCCCGACGGCGTGTTCGTTGGTGGTTTCTTCTCACGCAGCACCAAGAACGGCTGCCTGGCGAGCGTTCACGCGCACCCGCCGGAGTATTACGACTACAGCCTCGGCGTGCGTTGCTGCCGTTCCCAGCCCTGAGCCCCTCGGCTCCGAGCTGCTCTGCGGATTTCCGCGCCCAATCTCTTTCGCACTTGGCCAAGCCTCGCGATACTCGAGGCCATGAAGGGGATCGCGTGGTTCTTGCCCGCGCTGCTCGGCTGCGTGCTGGCCAGTTGGCCTGCGCCGAGCCGAGCGTGCGGCATGGCGTGGGGAGGCATCACGGTGCCGCCGAAGCCGGCGGACGAGCAGGTGCTGATGGTCTGGGACCAGAAGACGCAAGTGGAGCACTTCGTGCGCCAGGTGCGCTTCACCGACGCGAAAGAGCCGTTCGGCTTCGTCGTGCCGACACCCAGCCGACCTTCGCTACACGAGATCGAGAAGGCGCCGTGGGACCTCCTGACGAAGCGCTGCAATCCGAGGTGGGCGGGGGCTGGCAACGGTTATGGCATCGGCCTGGGCTCGATCGGGACCATCGGTCACGGGAGCGGCGCAGGGCGCGGGATGGGGATGCCACCGCCCGTCACGGTGCTGGAAGAGAAGCAGCTTGGAGACTTCAAGGCTTTCGTGCTCGAAGCCAATGACGCCAAGGGATTTACCGCGTGGCTAAAGAAGAACCGGTTCAAGAGTACGCCGGAGCTCGAGGCTTGGCTGGGGCACTACATCGAACTGAAGTTCTACTTCGTCGCCCTGCGCTACGAGGGCACCCAGAAGCAAAAGGCGAAGGCGGGCGCCAAGCCCGCCGCTGAGCTGATCAGCAAGACGGTGCACATCAGCTTCAAGACGCCGAACCCGTACTATCCATACCTCGAGCCCCTCACGAAGAAGGGCACGGATCCGCCCTCGGAGCGCAAGCTTCAGGTCTGGTTCGTCAGCGATCAGGTGATGCAGCCCGTCGCTCGCTACTGGGGGGAGGGGGAGGCTTCGGGCTCTGTGGTGCGACCGTGGACGGAAGCGTATCCGTGCGATGGCGCGGTGGAGGCGCTGGGCGACGGGCTGGACAAGGAGCTCGGAAGCACCACGAAGCAGCGCAAGCGCCTGCAAGTGTTCGCGGACCTGAAGACGTCTCGTGAAGGCTACGGGGACGTGCTGCTCGTGCCGACCGAGCCCGACGAGTGCGCCGGAGGCTGCGCGGCTCAGCGAGATCGCATGGCCAAGCTCCTCGAGTCTGGCGCCGAGCTTCGCCGGGACACGCAGAAGCCGAGCCCTGGCGCAGCACCCGAGCCGTACCTGGCCCCCGCTGCGTGTTCCCTGAACCCGCAGGGAAACGCCGACCCATTCTGGCTGTGGCTCGGCGCGCCCATGTTCATGGCCTGGCTAGGTTCGCGGCGCCGTCGCTGGGCGAAACGACGCGCGGGAGCGGAACCTCGAGCTGACACGGCGCTCGTGCGCACCTCCCGACGCGTGACGCTGGCGGCGCTGGTCGTGCTGGGGGGCCTGGTGTCGATGAGCTGTGAGAAGACCAGCGCGCCCAGCGCCCCCAGCTCGAGCGGTACCGCGCCCGCAGAATCCCCGGCTCAAACGAGCACGGGATCCGTGGCTTCGCCCGCCGTCACCAACCCCACTGCGGAGCCCAAGCTCGAGCTGCCCGCGGACGCCGTCGCCGCTCATGTCAAGCTGGTCTCCCTCCTGGGAGGCAAGCTCGGTGGCTTGAGCATCCCGGTACAGGCCACGGACGCGCGCACGGGAGTGGGTGCGGTCGCTGGCGGCTTGCCTGCCGGGCTACCTTCGGCGGGCGCGCTGGCGCTCCGCTGCACCCCGGGTAGCCATGTCGAGGCCCTGATCCGTGTGGAAATAGACCACGACGCCCAGGGCAAGCCGATCCGGGTGATGGGGCCGATCTCCGACGCAGCAAAACGATGTATCGCTCAGGCCATTCGGGAAGCGCCCAGTGATGGGAGCCAGACGGGGCTGGATCGCTTCTCCTTGGGCTTCGGGCCCAATACGCCCAAGCAACAGGAGCTCCAGCGGCGCTTCGCGTTCACCTTTACGTATGGGGTCGGGCGGGGAGGCAAGGTCATCCGGATCCGGATGAATGAACTGACAGTGGCGGGGCGCCTACCCAAGGAAGTGGTTCAACGCATCCAGCGCCGCTACTTCGGTCGCTACCGCTACTGCGTGGAAAACGACAAGAGGCACAAGCTCAAGGAGCTCACGCTGAGCTACGTGATCGACGCTGATGGGAACGTGAAGAACGTGCGCAGCAAGCCCGATGGGGGCGCCGCCGGGAGCTGCATTCGCAAGGCCTTTGCGGCTCAGCAATTCCCAAAGCCCGAAGGGGGCGTGGTGACGGTCTCCTCCAAGCTGACGTTCGAGCACCCCGACTGAAGGGGAACCTCCCGGGGTGCTCGTGATATTACCGTAGGGAACTATGCGTGGTCGCTGAAGTTCAAGGCGCGCCGGGCTGAGGGTTGGAGAGCGCCTCCGGTACCTCGCCGCAGTAGACGTGGGGCGACCCCAGGTTGGGCTGGATCTTGATCAGGGCCTCGGCGAACTCATTGCAGGTGCCACCGTGCCCGCAATGCGCGACGTATGCCGTGGCGTCTTTGGTCCACTTCACGTCGTACTGGTTGAAGGAAACTTGCCACGCAGTGCCCGGCTCCACGCTGTCCACGACTTTCCACTTGTCGGGGTTGGCGGTGAGCACGCCGCGCACCCGTGCCCATTCCTTGGCATGATCTCCAGATTTGGAGACGAACAGCACC
>JAUILJ010000370.1 GCA_030433055.1 Polyangia bacterium | reverse complement strand
CGTACTCCGACCAGTTGCTCAGCCCGGCGGTGCGCAAGCAGACCGGAGACGAGGCCTACAACCGACTGTCCGATGTGGTGAGCGCGAGCATCGCCATGAGCAAGACGAAGCCGACCAAGGAGCTGTACCTCGACTACAACAAGAAGATCAACGCGCTGAACCTGGCCTTCACCGACGCCAAGGTCCCCGCCTTCCTGTACGCCTACACCGAGACCACCAGCGACGGCCTGAGCTCCAACTGGCTCATGGCGTACGTGGTCCGGCGGCGCTTCTCGGTGAAGATCGGCGGCGAGGAGCTGAAGGTGATGTGGGGCAAGCGCATCGACAGCCTGAACTTCAACATGACCGCCACCGGCTTGCTCTCACCGGGTCACGACTTCGTGATGCTGCCGATCGAGTACAACGAGTACTACTTCCTCGACAAACTGCTGATGCCGTCGGGAACCAACGGCACCGTGGGGCTCGGCATCGGACGCGACAACCACGAGGGAGTGCTCGCGGCGGGCAGGAAGGCGGCGCCGCTCATCTTCGACGAGATCGTCAAGAACTCCGAGTTCGACAAGGCAGACGCGGAGTACGTGGCGAGTGAACTCAAGCGCCGCGACCTGGGCATTCAGGCGTTGCACCAGAAGAACTACCGACTGCGCGGCGACGTCACCCTGCGCATGCCCGAGGCCCTGGTCGATCAGCTGGACGAGATCAACGACCCCGATGCCCAGCAAGTGGTGAAGGCCGCAGACCGCCTGGAGGGCTACCAGCTCCAGGTAGACAGCGCGCTGAAGCACATCCTCGACATCCAGCAGCGGGAGTTCGTGGTCGAGCAGCTCGAGATCAAGCGCCTGGCAGGTGATGAGTTCGCCTTACCCGAAGGCGCAGGCAAGGACAGCCCCGAGAAGCGCGGCTTCGTTTCCTCGCGGCTTCTGCTCCTGATGCGCGAGCAGCCCTGCCCCCGCATCGCCCTGTGGCGCACGGCGGCCGCTGGGCTGAGCGACGTCACCAGCCTGCCCAGGGCCCACGGCTCAGCCTTCGTGCTCTCCCTGTTGGCGCACGAGCTCGGCCTGCTACCCAAAGACCAGTGGGTCAGCGCCTTACGCCGCCAGCGCACTCAGCTGAGCCAGCTCACCGAGAAGCTGTTCGATAAATCTCCAGCGGAAATTCAGAAAGCCGCGGCCAGCGTCTACGAGCAAGTCTTCAAATCGAAGCCGCCAGAAGTGGTGATCACCGAGCTGGGGAAGTGACGGCGCGGCAGGCCAGGATTTCGTCTCCCGCTGTCTGGGCACTAGCGCATAGAAGGCGGGGCGATACCCATTCAAGACGTCGCACCAGTCCAGCCAAGTTTCCTGAGAGTGTCTTCGTCTGGCTCGTAGAAATCCAGAAATGTGGAGTCGCCGCGGTTGGGGTAGGTCGTTTCGAAACGGCCTCCGGTTCTTACTCGACCCCCAGGTGCCTCAAGTGGTCTGACTCCGTAGGCCAGGTTTAGAGCGGAAACGCCTGGATGTAGCTCCCGAAGGCGACAATAGAAGGCGAGTTCGTAGAGTTCTCGGACTTCAAACGTGGCCGGCAACATAAGCGTCGCCATGTGAGCAGGCGCGATATCATACATTGCACCCAAGCCATGCAGCGCTGCTCGAGAGTACGAGTCGGCACGCAAGACCAGCCTCAACACGTCCTCCTTGGAGAACTGAGTGGGGAAGGTCTTGCAGATCGCCATAAGCATCGGGATCATTTCCGCATGAAATTCCCAGGCTCCCCGGATTTGACCAGGCTCCAAGTCTGCAAGCGAGAAGCTAATCAGCTCCTCAATCATGGTCGAAACCGGCGCATCGGATTGGTGTCCCATCTCCACCAGAAGTGACGACAGCTGTCTAACCGCAGGGACGCTTCTGTGCATCACGGCCCAACGAGCCACGTCGCGCAGGCCCGCACGGAACTGGCGCGCAGTTGCGCGACGGGCGATGTCCTTGAGAACTGACCCAAGGTCGCACTCAAAGTCCCGTGTCACAGTCACCTGGGCAGTACTTGGTCCCGCGGTGAGGTCTAGTCCAGCCGTGTTCTCATCAAGCCACTCCTGAATCCAGATATATGAGGCCCGTCGCTCAGAAATCCAAACTCGCACAAGGATCACAGGGAGGGCACACTCCTGGGCGTAGCGAAGAAAGGTCTTCGTCACGGACACCTTGTCCTCGCCATCAGCTGGGCGAGGGTCCAGGGTTCCCTTCACCTGGATCTTGAGAAACTGGCCCAGCGCTTCGGGGTCGTCCAGCTCTGCCTCAATATCAACGCCGATGTCATGATGTTGCGGCCGAGCGATCCAATCACCCCTTGTCTGAATCATGCTCAGTACCAGGGCCTCACCCCCGTCGCCAATCTTCTTCGCCCTACCACGGTCAGTCATGACGGTTCACACAACACCTCTCCAGGCGGCATGGGAGCGCGTATCACCCTGAACTCAACTCGACCCTGAGCGTGAACCGCTAGCCAACACGCCCTCTAGCTTCAGTTGGAGGTCCTGATCACGGTCGTAATGTCGCTCGGTGATTTCGCTTAGCCGCGCCTTGACCCTTCCAAGGTCGATGTCGTTACACCTCACGAGGTTTTGCGCGTCGATCCGATCTTGGAGGCGATCATCCGCCATCGATAGAACCTTCATCGCTAGCAGCTCCTCAGGTTCGGCAATAGCGATGGGCCCCACTCCGGGGTAGTCGAACGAGGTGGCGTGCCGAACGACCTCCGACTCGATGCCACTCGAGGCGAAGATCAGATCGACGACCATGCCCGAAGGGGAGCGAAGGCGGGCCGTCGCTAATCGGTCATGCTTCTCGTGCTCGACGGTAGCGACCGGCGTGTAGCCTTCGGCTCGCAATCGGTAGATGACTTGCTCTGCCTCGCTGTCGTCCCCAACAGCCACAGCGAGGTCCACATCGCGCGTGAAGCGAATCTCGCTCCGCACGGAGACTGCAAGCCCACCCACCAGAGCATAGCGAATTCCCAACCGCTTCAACGTCGCCGTCGCATGGGAGAGCGCGACCTCCGTCGAAGCTTCACTCCTCACGGCACAGCCAGGCGAAGAAGCGCTGTTCCAGCTCCTCCTCGGACGCCTCGGGGTAGCGTGCGCGCAGCTTGGCGCGCTGGAGGCGAAAGCCGGCGTCCATGCACTCGAGAGCCTGACGCAGCTTCTCCGCCGGAGACGTCGCCCGACTGCGCTCGATAGTGTCTTCGTCGAGAGCGTCCACCCGCAAAGCATAGCGCGCGCAGCACCCGACTTCGAGTAGCGTCGAGTGATGGGAAGTTGGGGAGCGTCCTCCGCCGGGCAGTCGAGTCGTGATGTGGCTACGCGGTGGAAGGCGCGCTTCCTCGAGATCGAAGCGCAAGTGAGCGAAGAGCCGGGCTTCGTGAAGAGCGCGAGCTTTACGGCGCGTCGCAAGGCCGTGACCAAGACCTTCGATGCGTTGATTCGGGCCGCGGCGGACGACGACGCGCCTCCCCCCAAACCCAAGAAGAAGGCGGGCTTGCGGAAGCGCGTCGCTTAGCAGGTGTGAGTCCAATCGATTAGAGATCGACGCAGTAGAGCCTGGCCTGCGTTGCGTTGACCCCGTTGGAGCGCCCGAGCAGCCCCACCGCGATGCTCTTGGGACCGCAGTCGGAGGTGGCGAGCGAACCGCTGAAGCCGCCGAAGCCTGGTTTGCTCGCGCTCGAGATATTGCGCGTGAGGGTGCCGCTGAATGGGTTGAAGAACTCCGTCACCTCGGAGCACTCGATGCTCGGCATGGAGCGCAGAACCGTGTCGGAGCGCAGCGTGATGCCGGATACGTATGACCCAGGTGGGCACATCACGACCTTCTGCGTCGCGTTCGCTGACGGCGCGGTGAGGCTCTCGTGAATGTATGTGTTGTAGTCAGCGCCACGAACGACTGGCAGTCCGGTGCTCCCAAACACGCTGACCTGCGCCGAGTCGATCTGTGGGCTCGAGGGGCGCTCGGTGATCCCCAGGGGACGCACCCGCTCGTAGGGCAGGCAAACTCCACCGAAGTTCGCCATGGCATTCTCGAAGGTCACGGAGTTCGAGGTCGAGACGAAGCCCGCGAGCGCGAAGTTCGTCGGACAGAGGACAGTGCGCGAACTCCCTGAGTTGGGTCCAACCGCAGCCGCGAGGTGGATCGAACTTCCATTGATCGGGTCGGTCGAAGGGAAGTTGGATTCAGCCTCGAAGAGCGCAGAGAGAGAGCCGAGGTAGTTGCCGAGGTTGTGGCCAAACTGCCAAGTGATGGGGTCATCCGGAATTGGACTGGCGGAGCAGGCAGGGTTCCAGAACGGAGTCTTCTCGCCGGATATGATCCCGAACAGGGCAGCGCGGCTCGTCGAGAAGATCCCCCCGCCCTCGGAGCCACAACGCCAGTCGGCCCCGGTGACGCCGAACTCGGGCGGAGCCGATCCACCATAGAAGCTCCCATTGGGAGAGAGCACCACTGCGGTCGTGCCCGGAAAATGCGCGGGCCGACCGTCGCTGGTCGCGGTCACTGCCTGTCCCAGCGGTTTGCCCGCGTGGATTGGGTTGAACGCCGTGTTCATGTGCCCCCAGACCTGACCTGGCAGGATCCGAAAGGTCCTGGGGCGGCCGAAGGGCTGGGTGTTCAGGGTGAAGTCGTTGCTGGCACAACGCCAGATGTCGATCGCAGCACCATTGCCCGCGAGGCTCGTCAACTCGCTGTCCACGAGGGAGCAAGTGAAGCGGGTCAACGAGCCGTCAGGGACCGCGCTGCGGCTCTCCGCGGCTGTGATACCGAAATGGGTCTCGAAGCGTTTGCGCCCCTCGGCAATCCCCCGCGAGAAATCGGTCGGAGCATCTCCGTAGCGACCGAAGACGGCGCTGAGCGTAGTTGGAGCGGTTGGGGAGGGGGGAATGCCGCGGCAGGTGGTAGAGCTGAGCAAGACGTCGTCGCTAATCAAGACCCCCGAACAGCCCAAGCTAGTCCGTGCCGACGCGCGGCCATAGCCGGCGATGACATGCTGGGTGGGGTCCGCGTCGAAGGCCGTGATCCGGTCCCACTCAGGGTCGTTGAACACGACATCTTGCTCGGAGTCCGACAGTGATTGTTCTCCTTCCTCGACTTGAGCAGCGCACGCGCAGGTCAGCGCAGAGAGCGCACAGACCAAGCCGACGTTGATACCTCGTGGACACAAACGTGAGAGCGATAATGTTGCCATGATGGAAACATACGAGATCACACCCGCCCCACTCAGGCCATTCGAGAGAGGCGAGCCGCCCTCATGTGCAACCGCATGGAATCTACGAAACGACCCCATCAGGACAGTACGCGAGCATCCCCCCCGACGGGAACGCGCCCTACCGCGTTCTCACACGGAATTTGCTCCGCGCGACTACTCGGAGAACATGAGTGGACTGGCGCGAACAGTCACAAGGCCAGCTCCTCGTCACATAGATCCGAGCAACACACACTTTTCCGCCGCGCGCGGGAGCAGCACACAGCGAAGCCACGGCCATCCGGCAACGCGACACCAGCCCGCATGGCTCACTCCGCACGGAATAATGCTGCCAGCTGCCGAGTGACCCGCTCCGCGGCTCGCTCGGCGCTCTCGGGTTGACCGTCACCGACCAGGCCATCCAGGTACAGAGTCGCGACACCGTGCACCAGCGCCCAGGCGAGCTCGGTCAGCTCGTGGATGCTGCTGGAGGTGGCGATCCCCTCGGCTTGCAGCTCTGCCAGCGCGCGCGGCAAGTGACTCGCCGCGCGATGGCGCGCTTCATCGAGCTCTGCATCGAGGCCGCCGCCCTGCACCGCCGGACCGAAGATCAGCCGGAACAGGTTCGGTTGCCCCACGGCAAAGCAGACGTACGCGATCCCCAGCCGCTGGACCCGCTCGAGAGCCGGTGCGCTCCCGTACGCTTCGGCCACACCGGCCAGCGCCTGGTCGAAGCGCTGATAGCCTCGCGCGGCCACGGCTCGCAGCAGCGCGTCCTTGTCCGGAAAATGCCGATAGGGCGCGGCGCTGCTGACCCCTGCCTGCCGAGCAAGCTCACGCAGCGACACGCCCTCGATCCCACGCTCCACCACCAGATCCACAGCAGCGTCGAGTAGCGCCTCGCGCAGGGAACCGTGGTGATAGGGGGCGGCCATCGCGCTCTTCATACACTCCTGCGTGCCCGGAACTGCTGCAGATCCGCGGCCAAGGGGGTTTGGGGGGGAGGAGAACCGTTGCTCCAGCTTGACCCAATGGGTCCCGCAATGTAAACACCAATAACATTGTTAACGGCGCTCACATGGCGAGCGTCCGGCTGACGCGAGAGCGACGAAGCGAGTCGAGGAGCACGAGATGGCGAAGCGAGCAGTGGTGATTGGCACCGGGGCAGGCGGACTGACGGCCGCTGTGGGTCTGGCTCAGGCGGGATTCGAGGTCGTGGCGCTGGAGCGTGAGAAGCAGCTCGGCGGCTTCCTCAACCCCTTCAAGCGCAAGAAGTTCCACTTCGACCCCGGCGTGCACTACGTCGGCCAGTGCGACCCCGGCGGCGACATGTATCGAGTGCTCGATCGCTGCGGCATCGACGTGAGCGCCGTGATGGCGCCGATGGACCCGGAGTGCTTCGACCTGCTGCGCTTCCCCGGCTTCGAGGTGAAGGTCCCAAAGGGCATCGAGCGGTATCGTCAGAACCTGCTCGACCTCTTCCCCGAGGATCAAGCGGACCTGGACCGGTACTTCAAGGTCGTGCGGGCATTTCAGCCGCTGCTGCGAGCCGACGTCAGCAACGGCAAGAAGGTGCTGAGCCTGCCCTGGGTGGCGCGCCTGGCGACGGAGACCTACGGTCAATTCCTCGAGCGCACCATCAGAAACCCGAAGCTCCAGAGCGTGCTCGGCGCGCAGTGCGGAGACTACGGCTTGCCTCCGAGTCAGGCGCCCGCGTTGCTCGGCGTTGGCCTGCTGGTGCACTACCTGGACGGCGGCGGCTACTTCCCTCGAGGCGGCAGCGGCAGCCTGCGCGACGGCCTGGTGGACGCGGGGCGCAAGCTCGGTGTGGTGTACAAGCGCCGAGCCGAGGTCGCGAAGATCCACACCGAGGGCGGCAAGGTGAGCGGCGTCTCACTGCAATCCGGAGATTACTTCCCTGCGGATATTGTGATCAGCACGATCGACCCGACGCTGACCTACGGTCGCCTGCTGGACGCCGAGGCAGTGCCTAGCAAGCTGCGCAGAAAGGTGGAGAAGAACCTCCCCTCCGTCGGCTCGCTCTGCCTGTACTACGGGCTGAACCGTGACTTGCGTCAGCATGGCCTGGGCGCGTTCAACGTCTGGGACTACCACACGTGGGATGTCGAGACGGCGTTCGGCTACGCGCTCCAGGGGGACAAGCTCCCCGAAGACTACGCGTTTTTCCTCTCCCCCAACTCCCTCAAGGACGACACGAACCAGATGGCGCCTGAAGGCATGAGCACGCTGGAGGTGGTGACGCTCGCGCCCTTCGCGCCGTTCGCCAGGTGGCAAGACAAGAAGGCGCTCAAGCGCGGCGAGGAGTACGACGCGTTCAAGACGGAGTGCGCGGAGAGCCTGCGCGCGGCGGTGGATCGGCGCTGGCCCGGCCTGATCGGAGACGTCGTGGTCGAGGACGTCTCGACGCCGCTCACCAACG
>JAUILJ010000369.1 GCA_030433055.1 Polyangia bacterium | reverse complement strand
AGCGTCCGACTATGAGCGGGAGAAGGGATTCGAACCCTCGACGTCAACCTTGGCAAGGTTGCACTCTACCGCTGAGTTACTCCCGCAAGCGGTCCCTCGTTGAGGAGGGAGCGAACTTGTATTGGGCGACGGGGCATCTGTCAAGGCGAGGGGAAACATTTCTGGGCCCCCTACCCGGGTCGCTGGCCGGCGCTGAAATCCTGAGCGCCGCCACCCCGCTGGGCGCGGCGACCGAGCAGGGGTCCTCACCCCCAAAATCGCTCGAGAAGGCTGGAGCCACCGTGAACGTAGACTGAAGGCATGCGCGCTCAGCAGCTGATTTGGCTTGGCCTGGTGCTGGGTTGCCAGCGGGCGCCGGGGAGTGCTTCGGCGCCCGCTTCCGCCTCCGCTGCGGAAGCGTCCTCTGCGCGCGGCACGGGGTCGCCGTCGGGGGTCGACGTGGGCCACCCTGCTGGCGCGTCTTGCGAGCAGCTCCGCAAGGACATCCGGCGCGAGCAGGCGCGGTTGGCGAAGCTTCCTCAGCGCTGCGATAGCGACGCGGACTGCGCGCTGTACGGTGGGCATGAGTGCCCCAACGCTCTGGTTCGCATCTGTCCCGACGCCGTCGCGAAATCCAGCGCGACCGCCCTGCAACCACTGGAGGATGCGTACCAGTCGGCAGACTGCGGACCCATCTTGTGGTCCCCGTATTATCGAGAGGCCGCCTGCGAAGCGGGCGTGTGTGTGGGGCGCTGAATCTTCGTCCGTGTGCTCGCGTTCAAGCGGCTGAGGAGAGAGTTCTGCTTACAAACGCCTGCGGGGATGCACAGAGTGCCACTATACTTTCCATATGGGACGCGCGTCGGGTGGCGCGCAGTGGAGTGATATGAGCAAGCGGAAGCGTGGGATTACTCGGCGTACGGTGCTGGCCGGGTTGGGGGCAACTGTCAGCGGCAGCGTGATCGGCTGCGGCTCGGATGCGGAATCAACGAGCAGTTCGGCCGGGGGTTCTGCTGGAGCAGGTGGCAGCGCCGGCGGCAGCGGTGGAACTGCCGGTGGCAGCGGTGGGCTCGGTGCGAGCGGAGGGACGAATCCCGGAGGAAACGGTGGCGGCGGTGCTGGAGGCACCGGAGGCGACGCCGGGGCTGCGGGAGAAGCGGGCACTGGGGGTACCGGCGGCGAGGCCGGTGAGCCCAGCTGCACGGCGACCAATGGTCTCACTCCATCCCAGCTGCTGTCGAAGATCGATCACGTCGTCGTGCTCTGCATGGAGAACCGCTCCTTCGATCACTACCTGGGCTCGTTGAAGTTCGTCGAGGGCCTGAGCGTCGACGGGCTGAATGGAAACGAGAGCAACCCGGCGCCGAATGGCGGGCAAGTGATGGTGCACCAGCTCAACGACTTCACCCCCGAGGATCCTCCCCACGGCTGGGATGCGTGTCACAACCAGTTCAATGGCGGCTTGAACGATGGCTTCGTGCTGGAGCACGCCGGCAGCTCCGAAGAAGACGTGATGGGCTACCACATCCGTGGCCAGCTTCCGGTGACCTACGCGCTCGCGGACGCGGGCGCGATCTGCGACCGGTACTTCGCCTCAGTGATGGGGCCGACCTGGCCCAATCGCTTCTACATTCACGCGGGGACATCCAACGGCGGCAAGTCCAACGTGCCGCAGCTTGGCCTGAATTCGAAGACGATCTGGGAGCGCCTCGACGACGCCAACATCTCGAACGTCAACTACTACCACGACCTGGCGTGGGCCATCGGCGGGCTCGGGAAGCTCTCGGGCAACAGCTCGATCTCCAAGTTTTTCGAAGCCTGCATGACCGGCTCGCTACCGCAGTTCTCGCTCATCGATCCGCAGTTCTTCGGCGCTGGAGCCAATGATGATCATCCGGATCACGACGTGCAGCTGGGGCAGGCGCTGATCTCGACCATCGTCGGAGCCCTCGCGGCCAGTTCCGTGTGGAACAAATGCCTGTTCGTGATCACCTACGATGAGCACGGAGGCTTCTACGATCACGTGCCACCACCGAAGACGACCGACGAGCGTGCGGAGTTCGAGCAGCTGGGTTTCCGGGTGCCGAGCATCGTGCTCGGGCCCCACGTCCGACGTGGCTGCGTGGTCAGCGCTCAGCTCGAGCACGCCTCGGTCGCGAAGACGCTGTCGACGCGTTTCGGGATCCCGTATCTGAACGACCGCGTCGCGCAGGCGAACGACTTCTCGGCGTGCATCGACCCCTACCTGTTGGAGCACCCCGCGCCGCCGCCCACGTTGCCTCAGCTGAACATCTCGCGGCAGCGCTTGCTCACACGGCATCGGCTGGGAGGGGAGCACCCGGAAATGGCCGCCGTGGCGCGGCGCCTCCCGCACTACGCCAAGCGGATCTCCCACGACTCTCTGGGCGAGTCCGAACACGTGTTGCGCTGGGGCCAGGATCTGGGCCTCCTGAAAGTGCGATAATGACCCGGAGTGTAAAGTTTCTCAAACATTTCGGGGGGGTGGGATCAGCAGAAGTCTCTGAGCCGGCCACCCGGCCTCTGCTAGCATGGCCACATGACCAAACGGTTGCTTGGGATGGCTTGGCTCGTCCTGCTCGGCGCTTGCAACGCGGCGTCCTCGAGCTCACCGGGGAGCAACGGTGGCTCGCAGGCGACCGGCGGAACCGGCGCAGCGGGAGGCGGCGGAAGCGGTGGGATCGGCGGAGCGAGCGGATCCGGGGTCGGGGGTGAGGGAAACTCCGGGGCGACCTACTCATGCGACGGAGTGACCTGCACGGTACCGCCCAAGAACCACTGCGACCCTGCGGACTCGAGCTACCTCATCACCTACGACGTTCCGGGCACGTGCGACAACGGTGCTTGTAGCTATGCCGAGCAGCGGGTCGCTTGCACCGACGGTTGTGCGAACGATGCCTGCATCGGGGATCCCTGCGCCGGGGTGAGCTGTAACTCACCCCCTGCCAACGCCTGCAGTGGAAATGACCTGATTGCCTACGATCCCCAGGGAACCTGCAATGGGGGAAGCTGCGAGTACACGTCGCAGACTCTGAACTGCGCTGACGGTTGCTCGGCAGGAGCCTGCATCAACGACCCTTGCGCTGGTGTGAGCTGCGCCACGCCCCCCGCCGATAGCTGCTCGTCAGCCAGCACGTTGCGACACTACGCTTCGAGCGGCACCTGCAGCGGAGGCACCTGCGACTACTCGTACACCGACGAGAGCTGCGCATTCGGATGCAGCGCCGCCACCTGCCTGGACTGCTCGAACGATCAGAGCTGCGGCAGCGGCAACTACTGTGACGCGGGTAGCTGTGCGGTTTGCGACACCGACACCCACTGCGGCGCCGGCTGCGACGACTGTCAGGCAGCGGGTGAGTTCTGCGATCAGACGAACTACACCTGCGTGGAGTGTCTGACCAACGCTCAGTGTGGAACCGGCAAGCGTTGCAGCTCTGGCACCTGCCAGCCCTGCAACACCAACGCGTTCTGTGGTGCGAGCTGTATGCCGTGCGGAAGTAATCAGCTGTGCAACGGCAGCGCGTGTGAGGTGTGCAAGTCGGACTCTGCGTGCGGCGCCAGCTGCTCGGCGTGCGGAGGCGCGACACCCCACTGCAAAGATCTCGGCGCGAGCTCGAGCTGTGTCGAGTGCCTGTCGAACACTGACTGCGATCCCGGGGACACCTGCGACGCCAGCGGCAGCTGTCGTCCACCCTGCCCACCGACCCTGACCGGCGTGTTCAGCGACGCGTTTGGGACGCCGTCGTCCAGCTCCTACACCAAGGGCTTCGACGTGGCGATCAGCGGTAGCCCCTGGCGCGCCATCACTCGCTCCGGCTACGGAGTGAGGATCTACTCCGGACGTCTCGAGGTGCTGAGTAGCCGCAGCGACCACGGGCAAGGCTACGCGTACGTCACCACCGCCGGCAGCGGCGCCGCTTACGACACGTCGCTCTACAACTCAGTGCTGTCCGCGAACGCAGCGCAGGACGTCGTGTGGAGCTTCAACTTCCAGCGCAGCAATCCGAGCGATTCGACCAACGGTGGCTTCAGCTGCACCTCGACGGGCAGTCAGAATGGGATCACCGTGGGCGTGGCATACGTGCTCGCAACCGACTCCGCGAGCGGCCTCGATGCGAGCAACACCACCTGCAGCGCCAGCGCGACGTCGAAGGGCTACGCGGTCATCTTCGGACCTGCCAGCGGCAGCTCGCCCCGGGTTCAGTTGGTGCGCTTCGCGAATGGCCTGCGGAATGGAGCGATCACCACCCTGGTTCAGAGCGGGACCTTCACGTCGACGAGCTACCTCAGCGCTCGGGTGACCTACACGGCTGACACCAACAGCTGGAAACTCGAAGCTCGCAGTGACGGTTCGAGTTTCTCGAACCCTGCGGCAGGCAGCTACGGCTTCTCCGGAACCGCGCTGGACGGGACGTACACCGGCGAAGCCCTCAACTATGCCGGTCCCTACTTCCAGGGCGGGTGTATCGGCCTGTGTTCCGGGGAGTACACGGGGCGCTTCGACAACGTCAGCGTGGGCATGGTGTGCAGCCCGTGATCTGCGGGGTGGCGTCGGACTTGAATCTCACGCGCAATGGGGCCCGGTAGGTGACGTGAGGCTGGACCGCGCGTTCCCCGCTCTGCAGACTGCGCGCATGGTCAAGTCGTCGAGCGATTCGAAACACGTCACGGGTCGGCGGAGGACGAGGCTCTGGAGCAGTGTCCTGGCGTTGAGCTGCCTGGTCACCGGTTGCGACCAGCAGCAGCCGCATGACGCAGCCGGCTCCAAACCAACCGCTGCGGCGACCGTATCGGAGGCCCCGAAGTCCACAGGGGTGCCCGCGCGCCCTCAGGTTGAACTCAAGATCACCTGGGATGCCAGCGCCCCCTGGGTGAAGCAAACCCTGGAGCGGCGCGACGTGCGGCGGGCTGCGTACGCCTTCCCCAAGCTGGACGGCGATGCCGAGGACGCCGAGCTCGGGGTCTACTATTTCGGCCGCAGCGTCGGTGGTGGTGTCGAAGCGAACCTGAAGCGCTGGGCAGCCCAGTTCGGCCAGGAGCCTCAGGATGGAAAGACCACCAAGCGGCGATTCGGTGCATTGGACGTGACCCTGTTCGAGATCGCAGGCACTTATCAGCCCGGCCGCCCGATGGCGCCGAAGCCTCCGAAGCCTGGATTTGCGATGGTCGCGGCGATCGCACATGCTGAATCCTCGGGGAATTACTTCTTCAAGCTCACCGGACCCAAGAAGACGGTCGATGCCGCTCGAGCCGACTTCATGAAGCTCCTCGAGTCACTGAAGGAAAAAGCCGCTGAGTGATCTGGCCATGGCGCACGACGATGCACTCCCCGATGCGTTCCAGCTCTTGCTCGAAGCGGGGGCGCTGCTCGCCAGCGCCACGGACTCGCGTACCACCCTCGCCAGGATCGCGGAGCTCGTGGTGCCGAACCTCGCGGACTGGAGTGTGCTGGACTTGGTGGTGGAGGACGCGTCCTTGCAGCGCGTCGTGGTCCATCACAACCAGCCGGAGAAGCGCCAGCTGGCGCAGGACCTGCTGCAATACAGTCGCGCAACACCTGCCTGCATGCGGGGCGCTCTGGAGGTCGCGGCCAGCGGCGTGCCAGCGCTGATCGACCGAGTCGATCGCGACTACCTGGAGCGCGCCGCGGGGGACGCGAAGCACCGGGAGCTGTTGCTCAAGCTTCACGGTGAGTCGTTGGTGCGCGTGCCCCTGGTTGCGCACGGAAATGTACTCGGCGTGCTCACTCTGGTCTTCGGAGGGTCAGGTCGCTGCCACACCAGAGGCAGCTTGCGCGTGGCCGAGGAGCTGGCCAACCGCTGCGCTCTGGCGCTCGAGAACGCGCTGCTCTACGAGCGGCAGCGCGCGGCGCGCGAACGGAGTGAGCACCTGGCTGAGCGCCTGCAGCTCGCAGCCGAGGCTTCGGGGATCGGGATCTGGGACTACAACGTCTCGACGCAGGCCCTCAACTGGGATGCTCGCACGCGGGAGCTGTTTGGACTCAGCGCCGAAGCGGCCGTCAGCTACGAGCGCTTCCTAGAGCGGGTCCACCCCGACGAGCGCGAACGAGTGAACGGCGCGGTGCAGGCGACGCTCGAAGCTGGGCGAGGCGCGGAGTACGACATCGACTACCGAGCACTCGGCGCAGAGGACCGCGTGCGCTGGTTGTCTGCCAGCGGACGCGTGGTGAGCGATTCCCCGCTTCGCTTCATTGGAACCGTGCTCGATGTAACGGAACGCAAGCAGGGGGAGGCTGCGGCTGCGCTCGCGGGGGACGTTGGAATCGCGCTCTCCGAGTCGCTCTCTACCGAGCCCGCGCTGGCTGCGAGCTGCCAGGCGATCGTGGATCGCCTCGGAGCTGCGGGCGCTGCGATCTGGACGTTTGAATCGGAACGAGAGCTGCTGCTGCAGGCTCGCGCGGCTTCGCCCGAGTCTCGCTGGGTACCACCGCCTCGGCTGCACGCGGACACGGGGCCGCTGGGAGTCGTAGCGAATCGTCGCCGGGCGGTGATCAACGAGCGGCTTCGCTTCGGGGATCTATCCGTCGAGGCGGCGACGGCGTTTCCCCTGGCCGTGGAGGATCGCAGCACTGGAGTGTTGTTGGTCTGGGCCACGGAGCCGTTGCCAGGCTCCTTCTTGGACGCTCTCTCTTCCGTCGCGGTGCAGCTCAGTGTCTGCATCGAGCGCTTCTGGCTGGAGGAAGGATCCGAGCATCAGTTTCGTTTGCTTGCGGAAACGATTCCAAACCTGGTGTGGACCGCGGAGCCCAACGGCGTTCACGACTACTTCAATCGTCGCTGGTATCAATACACGGGTTTCTCCGAGGATGCGCCCACTGCCACCCAGTGGGCAGCGAGCCTGCACCCGGAGCACCGGGTCGCAGCGGAACGCCAGTGGCGAGCGTCGTACGAGAGCGGCGAGCCGTTCCAGATGGAGTACCTGCGGCGGCGTAGAGATGACGTGTACCACTGGTTTCTGGCGCGCGCCGTTGCTGTGCGTGACTCCCGGGGGCGCATCATCAAGTGGTTCGGTACCTGCACCGACATCGATGACCAAAAGCGTGCCGACGAAGAGCGGGAAAGGCTTCTGGACAAGGCGCGGGCCAGCGAAGAGCAGTTCAGGGCGGTGGTCGAGAACGTGCCCGCGCTTGCCTGGTCTGCGTTGCCTGACGGATACATCGACTTCTACAACCGCCGCTTCTACGAATACACCGGGCGCACGTTCGACGAGGTGGCAGGCTGGGGCTGGAAGGATCTCCATCATCCGGATCTCCTCGAGGAAGCGGTCGCGCGTTGGACACGCTGCCTCGAGACTGGAGAACCCTTTGACATGGAGTTCCCGTTGAAGGGAGCAGACGGTCAGTATCGCTGGTTCTTGACCCGGGTCGCGCCTCTGCGAGCGAACGACGGACACATCCTGCGCTGGTTTGGCACCAACACCAACATCGATGCGCAGAAGCGCCTGCAAGGGGAGCGCGACCGCTTGATTGGCCAGCTCGAACGCAAGAACCGCGAGCTAGACCAATTCGCGTACGTCGTGAGCCATGACTTGAAGGCACCGCTCAGGGGGATCTCCATGCTCTCCGAGTGGATTGGCGAGGAGCACTCCGAGGGCAACTACGAGAAGCTCAGCGAACACCTCGAGCTGATGAAGAAG
>JAUILJ010000368.1 GCA_030433055.1 Polyangia bacterium | reverse complement strand
GGCGGCGTTGTACTTCTTGAAGCGCTCCGGCACCCTCGCCGACACCCAGTCTCTCGCGATGAAGCGCGAGAAGCTGAAGCCGACGACGCTGGCGCTCATGGTGCCAACCATCGACAGCCCGAAAGCGGTGGGCCAGGGCCAGATCAGCGGTGCCGCCACGACGAACACGGTGCCCGGCACCCCAAACGGTTGGAGCAGCGTGTACGCGAGGATGAATCCGAGGTAGCCCCAGGCTCCCATCGCGACCACGGCGTCGGCGAATTGCTTGGGCTCCCCCAGCTGCTCGAACACGCCATAGCGATACGCGACGCCCAGGCCAGCCAGCACGAGCAGCACCAACCCCAGCTTGGCAAAGCGCAGCGTATTGAAGCGCTGGTTCATTTCCGCGCGACAACCTGCACGACGGCGCTCATCCCACCGTGGAACTTGCCCTCGTTGACCTCACGCAGCTTCTCTTCACCGATCAGGAACTCCAGCCCAGCCAGCTCCTGCTCGAGCCCCTGCAGCGTCATCATCCACTCGGCGTTGGGCGGGCCCCCGGTCTTGTACTCGAGCTGCTTGGGGGTGTAGCTCTCGAGGATCAACACGCCTCCCGGCTTGAGCGCGGCCACGACGGCGCGGTGGAGTTGCTTGCGCAGCTCCGGCGGCGTGTGACACCAGCTGGACACGATGCCGTCCCAGCGCGCCTCACCCAAATCGAAGTCGGCCAAATCCGAGACGACGGTCGCGATCTCCACGCCGCGTTCCTTCGCCAGGCGCTGAGCCTTCTCCAGGCCAACGGAGGAGCCGTCGACACCCGTGACTCGAAACCCGAGCGAGGCGAGGTAAACGCCGTTGCGGCCCTCCCCTTCCGCCAGGCAGAGCACCGCCCCTCCCTCGGGGATGAACCGCTCGGCGGTCTCCCTCAAGAAGTCATTGGGCTCGGTGCCGTAGACGAAGTCCGGGGTGGCGTAGCGTTCGTTCCACATCGTGGGCGATCCCTAGGGCCCCGAGCTGGCGCGGACAACCCTCTCGGCTAGCGTACGGCGCTGGGCGAGCCCGGCAAAGGCGCTCGCTGGCGTCCAGCTCTACGACCGGCTCCGGGCGGCCCAGTCCGCCGCTGAAATGCGGTAGACGATGTGTCGGCTGAGGCGATGATCCGCGGGGAGATTCGGGTGCGCAAAATCCGACGCTGGGTCCCGGCGCATGCCGATGCGCTGCATCACACGGGCGGAGCGCTCGTTTGGGAGGGAGGTGAAGGACAGCACCTCGTCGAGCCCGAAGCGGTTGAACGCCGCGTCCAGCGCCGCGAGCGCCGCTTCGCTGGCGTAGCCTCGACCCCAGTGCTCACGACCGAGGCGCCACCCCACCTCCACGCACGGGGTGAGGTGATTCTCCCACTTCGGCACCGCCAGGCCGGTGTACCCCAGCAACGGGACGTGCCCCGGCAGCTCGAGCGCCCACACGCCGAAGCCGTGTTCGTCGAACGAAGCGTTGATGCGATCCAGCAGTAGGTCGCTCTGCTCCGGCGTCAGCGGCGCCGGGTAGTGCTCCATCACCACCGGGTCCGCGTTGATGGCAGCGAAGGCCTCGCGATCGCTAGCTCTGAACGGGCGCATCAGGAGTCGTTCGGTTCGCAGCTCCATCACTCACTCCAGACGGCCGCTCAGGGCCGCCGCGATCCAGTCCATCACCGCGCGCACCCGCTGCGGCGGGCGCCGACCGTGGGTCTGCAAGATGACCACGGGCATCGGTGCGCAGCGATACTCCGCTAGCACATCCACGGCTTCGCCGCTCGAGAGGCGCTCGGTCATCCCGATCCGCGGCACCTGCACGATGCCCAGGCCGGCGAGGCAGGCCGCCATGTACGCATCGGTGGTGTTCACGGTCAGCGCCGAGGGCATGGGCCGCGTGTGGGTCTTCCCGTCGCGGTCATACTCGAACATCGGCGTGTCAGTGCCGAGCCTGGATGCGTAATGCACCAGCTGATGCTGATCGAGATCCTCCAGGCTGCGAGGCACGCCTCGACGCTCGACGTAGCTCTTCGACACGCAGTTGAGCATCGACAGCTCACCGAGCTTCCTCTGGGTGACGTCCAGATCCGTGGACGCCCCCACGCGCAGCACGCAGTCGAAGCCTTCCCCCACCACGTCCACGATTCGGTCAGTTGTACTGATGAATAGTTCGAGCTCAGGATGGCGATCGAGTAGCTCGGGCAGCGCCGGCAGCACGAAGCGCCGCGCCAGGTTCACGGGGAGGTCCACACGCACCCGCCCCCGCAGGCGCCTTCCCGTGCGGAACATACCAGCGACCTCATCGGCTTCCCGCACGATGAGCTTCGCGCGTGGGATCAGCGCTTCCCCATCGGGGCTCAGGCGCACCACGCGGGTCGAACGGTGAAACAATCGCGCATCGAGATCGCTCTCCAGAGCGCGCAATTTGCGCGAGACGTGGGCCTTTGGCAGCCCCAAATGCTCGCCCGCCCGCGTCAAACTCTGCACTTCTGCGACTTTCAGGAAGATGCGCAGCGCTTCCAGATCCATCCCAGGACTGTCTCATATTTCGAGACAATGAGTCTGCAAGAAGGTGCCTTCTGCTGAGCGCCGCTGGGCCCCAAGCTGGGTGTCGAAAGGGACAGCACATGGCACAAGACAACACCCCCATCGCACTCATCACCGGCGGCAGCCGCGGCCTCGGACGCAGCATGGCGCTCCACTTGGCGGATCGCGGCGTCGATCTGGTCATCACCTACAACAGCAACAGCGGCGCCGCGGATGACGTGGTCAAGCAGGCCACAGCCAAGGGTCGCAAGGCCGTCGCGCTACAGCTGGACGCATCGGACACGGCTTCCTTCGGCGCCTTCGCAGAGCGCTTGGCGAGCGAGCTCAAGCAGACGTTTGGCCGCGATCACTTCGACTACCTGGTCAACAACGCGGGCACTGGCCTGCACAAACCGCTGGCAGAGACCACGGAGGCAGAGTTCGACTCGCTGATGAACCTCCACGTCAAAGGGCCCTTCTTCTTCACCCAGAAGCTGCTGACCCTGCTCAACGACGGCGGCCGGATCTTGAACGTCTCGAGCGGCCTCGCGCGCTTCACGCTGCCCGGCTACGGCGCCTACGCGATGATGAAGGGCGCCATCGAGGTGCTCACGCGCTATCAAGCCAAGGAGCTTGGCGCCCGCAAGATCACGGTGAATACGCTGGCGCCTGGCGCCATCGAGACCGACTTTGGCGGGGGAACCGTGCGCGACAACAAGCAGGTCAACGCCATGATCGCTTCGGTCACGGCGCTAGGTCGTGTCGGCCTACCAGACGACGTGGGCGCCGCCGTGGCGATGCTGCTCTCCCCTGATTCCGCATGGATCACAGCACAGCGCATCGAGGTCTCCGGCGGCCAGAGTATTTGACGCAGCAGGCGCTGGCTGCCGGGCTGGGGGTGAGGAACGCCGCTCGACAGGCTGCCGATGCGGGCGCCGAGCGCAGCCTTCTTCACAGCGTCGATTGAACACATCGTCCTGCACCACGACGTGAGGGTGAGCAATGCACGGCGCGCCTTGACACATATTATCATGATCATATGATCATCGTAATATGTCTAGGGAACACGTGCTCTGCATCCACTCGACCGGCACCACCAGCAGCCTGTGGGCGCCCGCGGTCGAGGCCGCGAAGCTGAGCCAGCGAGCGCTGTTTGCAGCGAACCTGGGCTATCCGCCAGCCCCGTTGGTGCAGCGGGGAACAGAAGTCACGGCGCTCGACGACGCCAGGCAGGTCATCAGCCAGGTTCCAGATGACGGCGCGCGCGTACACGTCGTTGCCCACTCCTACGGCGGACTGGTCGCGCTGCACGTACTGGATCTGCTTGGCCCGCGGGTGGCCTCCCTGTTCATTTACGAGCCGGTGGTGTTCCGCTTGATGGTCAGCTCAACCGGCGTCGATGCGGAGGCGCTTGCCCAGGGCAACGCCTTCATGAATGAAGACAGCTGGTTCCTCAGGGATAGTCAACGAGGCGGCGGAGAGGAGTGGCTCGAGCGCTTCATCGACTACTGGAACCGACCCGGTTCGTGGCAGCGCATGCCCGAGCCGCTGCGCGCCGCGACGCGAGCCGTTGGCTGGAAGATGTTCCAGGAGGTGCGCGCGTGCTTCTACGACGAGCGTCAGCTCGCCGGACTGAGCCGTGAAGTGCCAGCCACCATCGCGCTGGGCACGGACACCACGCGTGCTTCCCTGGCCATGTCACGCACCCTGGCTGCGTCTGCTGGAGTCCGCTTGGTCGAGCTGCCTGGCCTCAGCCACATGGCCCCTCTCACGAAGCCGGGCCCGGTGGGCGAGGCGTTGGCTGCGCACCTGCACCAGGTTGCAGGGTGAACGCCAAGCGTGAACGGAAGGCGCGCACCCACGACGCCATCCTGAACTCCGCCGCGCGCTTGCTGCGCAGCAAGGGGATCGCCGGCGCGCGCGTGGCCGATGTCATGGGGTCCGCGGGGCTCACCGTGGGTGGCTTCTACGCTCACTTTCCCTCGAAGCAGGCCTTGGTGGACACGACCATTCGGCGCACCTCTGAGCTGATTCGCGAGCGGCTGTTTCAACGCATCGACGAGAAGCCCGCTGACTGCCGCGCAGAGGTCGTGCTCAAGCGTTACCTCTCGGCCGCTCACCGCGACGACAACCAGAACGGCTGCCCCTTGCCGGCGATCGTCGGCGAGGTGTCCACGAGCAACTCCGAGCACCGAGGAGTGTTGGCGGAGCAGCTCGAGCAGTTCGCGCTGGAGCTCGCCCGGCATGTTCCCTCAGGGAAACACAAGCGCACGACGGCGCTGGGCATGATCGCCCTGATGTACGGGGGGCTCAGTTTGGCACGCGCGGTAGCGGGAACACCGCTATCCGATGAGATCCTCAAGGCGTGTCGCGCGTTTGGTCGTGGGGACACCTAGCAGGTCGCCTCACACCTCGCCTTCGTTGTAGTCGACGGCCTGCTCCGCCTTGAACAGCGCGCGCAGGTCCATCGCTCCCCACTCTCCGACATAGACGCCCACCTTGTCCGAGTCGGGGTACTCACAGATCTCCGCGCGCTCCTGGGTGCTCAGCGATAGATACTTGAGCGGAACGGTCCCGCTGTTGATGATCTGATGGGCGACGTCCCGCTTTCCGGGAGGACACGCGATCACGTCGTGGACCCGGAGCGGGTACTCCTGGTCGCCGAAGCGCAATGTCCCCTCCCCTTCCAGGATCAGGAACATCTCCTCGTTGACGTGATGGTTGTGGAAAGGGCACGCGCGCTTTCCGGGCGGCACGACGGTCAGGTTGTAGCCGAGCTTCTTCGCGCCGATCTGCTCGCCCACCACCGCATAGGACTGCTCGAAGTGCCCCTCGGGCCCTACTGCTTCCAGCTCCAGCTCGTCGAGATTGATCACCGGCTTCATCGCATCGCTCCCCTTCCTTGATTGGGGGAGAGGGCCACGACCGAGCCCCGGCCGCAAGCGCCCACGCCGCGCCGCGCAGCACAGCACCGTGCTGAGTCAACACACCGCAGCCTGCCCCCTTGCGGCGACGCGTGCGCCGCCGCAGACCTCGAGCATGGGTCGGCGGGCGAGGAGCTTGCTCTGGGTCGATTCCGGCGCCGGAGCCACCGCGGGGATCTTGGTCCTGCTGCTCCACTCCTGGCTGGTTGAGCTGCACCAGCTGCCTGCCAGCTGGGTATGGCTGATCGGCGCCGCGAACCTGGGCTACGCCTGCTACTCCGGGAGCCTGGCGCTGCGAGCGTCAACCGCGCGGCGCGTGCCCCGAGTCGCCGTAGACGGACTGATTCTCGCAAATTTCACCTGGACCTTCGTCTGCGCCGGGATGCTGCTCGGCCACTGGTCCCGGGTGAGCTCCTGGGGGATCGCGCACCTGCTAGGGGAAGGCGCTTTCGTGGCGGCGCTCGCGGCGCTCGAGCTCCGCGTCGTGCGACCAGAGACGACAGCGCTTCGCTAGGCGCTGGGACCAAAACACAGCACTGCTGCGCTCGGCTCGGCTGCGAGGAGCTGGGCTACGTCTTCGGCGCGGGCATCCAGCGTCGCGCGCTGATTGATGTAGCCTTTATCGGTGATCTCTCCGGCGTCGATGTTCGGGGGCTCGGCCAGGAGCAGCAGGCGCGCGACGCGCGACGAGCTCTGGGGATGCGCTGCGTTCCAGCGCGCCACCGCGGCGGACAGGTACGCTCGGAGTGACGGGTGCTGCAGCAGTTCAGCTGCCGTCAGATCACTCCCGGCGATGGGCGCGCACCCGGCCACGTTGAGCCACGCCAGCACGCCGATGCAGTCCCCGTCGTGCCCCGCCACCACCACGTCTTGAAGCACCGGCGTGGTGGCAGCCAATAACCCCGTGCGCAAGGCGCCCACGCTGACCCACGTGCCGGTCGCGAGCTTGAAGTCCTCGGCGACTCGACCATCGAACAGCAGGCCTTGCTCGGGGCGCTCTGGATCGACCAGACGCACGGCATCGCCGATGCGATAGTAGCCCTCTTCGTCGAACGCAGCCTGGCTGAGTTCGGGCTCCTCCAGGTAGCCTGTCATCACGTTCGGCCCTCTGACTCGCACCTCGAGTTTGTCTCCCTGAGGAACCAATTTGAGATCCACGCCGGGCGCAGGCACGCCGATGTTCCCGGCGCGCTCCAGGGCGAAATGAGCCGACGTGGCCAGAGGCGAGGTCTCCGTCGAGCCCCACGCAGTCGTCATGAACAGCTCATGGTTGCCGCTCTGCTCCGCGAGCCGAGCGAGCCGGCGCCACAGATCCTCGGGCAACGCCGCCGCCGCATAGAACAGCACCCGCAGGCGCGAAAAGAATGCTTCACGGAGCTGCTCATCCTGCTCGAGGCGTGGGACCAGCGCGGCGTACCCGGCCGGCACGTTGAAGTAGAGCGACGGCGGCAACGCCTTCAGGTTGCGCAGGGTCGCCGCGAGCAAGTCGGGGCGCGGCTTGCCCTCGTCGATTAGCAGAGTCCCCGCGTGCCTCAGCACCAGGTTGAAGTTGTGGTTGCCGCCGAAGGTATGGCTCCACGGAAGCCAGTCGACCAGCACGGGAGGCTCCTCAGCCAGGAATGGCCAGAGCTGAGCGATCATCTGCTGGTTGGCGCTCAGCATGCCATGGGTGTTCACCACCCCCTTCGGTATCCCCGTGGATCCAGAAGTGAACAGCACCTTGGCGGTGCTGGCGCCGGTCACCTCGGCCTCGCGGCGCGCCAACTCCTGACTCGGGTCCAGCTGCATGGCGGCGTGGAGCGCGTCTCGGGTCAGCACCTCGACACCGCGCAGCACATCGCTGGCCAGCGCTCGCTCGAAGGGCCCACGCGCTTCGACGAAGACGCGCCCGGGGCGCAGCTTGCTCACGATGTGGCTGAGCTTGCCGAAGTCCTGACTCAGCGTGGAGTAGGCCACGGAGACCGGAGCGATCGGCGTCCCCGAAAGGAAGCCTCCCAGCATCAAGAGCGCGTGATCGACGCTGTTGCCGCTCAGCACCAGCACCGGGCCACGATCCTGCTGCGCCAGATACGAACCGATCCCTTCCGCCGCCCGCAGAGCCTCGGCATAGCTCAGCTCGCGCAGGTGCTCACCCGCGCGCTCAGCCAGGAAGGTGCGGTGAGGGGCCCGCTCGGCAGCGCTCCTGAGCAGCGCCCCCAACGTCTCCGGGTAGCTGTCGA
>JAUILJ010000367.1 GCA_030433055.1 Polyangia bacterium | reverse complement strand
CAGCCGATCCTGTTCGGACGCGTTCACGCCTAGCAGCTGATCAGCGACGTCTTGGGGCACCACCGAGTCCTGCAAGAAACCGCGGATGCTGTCGATGCCACCAAAGAAGAACAGTCGATCTGGATAGGTCTGACGGTCAGGGATCAGGTGATGATTGTAGCCCCACGCGAAGCTCGCCGCGAACGCGAGCCCCTTGTCGTTGAGGGGCACATAGCCGGCCAAGCGATTCGAGAAGCGCAGGAAGTCTGCGATCTTCTCTTCAGTATTTCCCAAAGGAAATGCTCGAGCGTGTTCGACGGCCCCGCTGACCAGCGTGCCGCGGGTCGCGCCGAAGGGGATGTCTCGGCGGTCCCACGTGACCCCAACCCGCTGAGCGACCACCAGGCTCTCTCCCTCGGGGATGGGATTCGTGCGCAGGAAGGCCACGAACGCGTCGCGGGCCGCGTCGTCAAAGCCCAGGATCTCAGCGTCGTTGAGCTCGACCGAGTTGCCCAGCTGGGCCGAGAACTGACGATTGGGACGGTAGATCAGCGTGATGACTCCAGCGCGCTTGGTGATCAAGAACTCGCGCGCCAGATCGTTGACCTCGATGCCGTCGATCCCGAGGCGAAACAGCGGGCCGAGGCCGATCTCCGGGAACTCCAGCGAGACCGTATTGCGCCGCTCGAGACGTTTTCCTAGCGGCAATTGGTCGATCTTCTCGCGCACCTGGTCATCGAAGATCAGCGTGCTGGGGAGCAAGCTCAGTTGAGAACGTAGGGTGAGCTGGATCGCGCGCCCTCCCAGGTTGCGGTGACCATACTCGAACGTGATGCGGAAGCCCTCGCCAGTACCGAAACCCGGGCGCACCTCGAGGTACTGTGGGAGGCGCTCCTGCACGCTGATCACCACGCGCTTACGCTTCGCGGGGACGTAGGGGTCCTCGAGGGAGACGTTGATGCTGGCGAACACCCCCAAGGTGGCGAGGCGCTCCTCGGTCTGGCGCACCTTGCTGCGCCGATACGGCTGGTCCTTCTCCAGCGCCACCCGCCCGAGGATCAGGGACTCCTGGGTCAGCCGGGCGCCGCGCACGGTGATGCCGCTGACGATCACCCGCTCACCTTCACTGATCACGAAGCGCACTCGCGCCCGCGTGCGATCCGGGCTCAGATCGAGAATCGTCTCCGCCTCGGCGTAAGCAAACCCTTCCTCCGCGTAGGCATCGAGCACTCGCCGCTTGGCCTTGTCGAGCTCGACCTGGCTCACATAGCCACCGAGATCGACGTCTGCGATCTCCTCGAGTTGCTTCTCCACCAGGAGCCGGTTGCCCTCGAACGCGACGTCGTAGAGCACGCTGCGCGGACCGAGCTTGATCGGAATGTGCAGGACCACGTTGGGCTCACACTCGATGCCCCGCGCAGGATCGGGGACACAGGAGTAGTTGTGCTCCGGCTCGGGCTCGTCCAGAGGCAGACCCCGCTCGTCGTACACGCACTGCGTCGGCACACGGGGGCGCGGCCCCACCGGCTGGCATTGACCAGGCCGCGAGCCCCGAGCACACTGGCGACGCAACAACACTGCGGGGCCCACCATTACCGCGAGGTAACCCTCCGAGCGATACAGGTCGCGCACGTGTTTGATCGCGCTCTCGTACACCTCAGGCTGATAGGTCTGGTACGGGTTCAGCTCCACCGGCGCGACCCGAGCGCCTGTGGTCGCCCTCGGGCCCAGTGTCTCGTCGACCCGCGCGGGGTCGACGCTGCCGAACAGTCCACTTCCCGGCAGCTCCTCGCTCAGGAACGAATCGATCTCCGCGCCCACATCGTCCGCGTCGCGCTCTCCGGTCAAGCACGGGAACTCCCTGCTCACCACCTTCACCCGGTCGCCCTCGCGGATCGTGAACACGAGGTCGTGGATGCGGTCTTCGGCTCCGCCGCGTTCGCTCAGCTTGACCCGAGCATCGAGGAAACCGCGATCGACGTAGAACTGCTTGATCGCTCGCTGCAGCGTCAGCTGGGAACGATCCTCGGCTTCTTCTAGGTTGAGCGACTCGCTGAGCTGGTCGGCATCGAAGTGCCGATTGCCCTCGAAGCGCAAGCGAAACAGCGGCCCCGCTTTGACCGACACCAGCAGCCGCATGCCCTTGCCGCTCGCTTGCAGCTTGTGGCTCACCTCGGCGCGGTGCCAGCCATGCTGACGGAGCTGCTTCTGCAGCGCGAGGTCGGCTTCGTGGAGCAGCTCTTGATCCGCGCGGTCCTCGGAGTCCACCTGGTAGTCACCCAGCTCCTTCCTCAGCTGGGGAGAGGAACCGTCGACCAGAAATTTCCTTGCGACGACCGCCGTCGCTCCGCCTTGCTCGATCTCCACGCGCATCACCACTTGCATGCGCTCGTCGGTGTCCACCGCGTCGACCTTGACCTGTGCTGAGCCAAAGCCTCTACGCGCGTAAAATCGCCTGATCCGCGAGGCAATGCGCGGGAGCTCCGTCGCGGTGATTTCTCCGCCCACCTCGAGGCGCGCGGCGCCGAGCATCTCCTCCTCGTCCAAGGCCCCGCCCGCCACGCGGATCGCAGTGACGATGCGCCGAGGGAGCGCGCGCAACCGGAGCACTACGCCGTTTGCCTCCGCGTAGGCTTCGATCTTCACGCTCGCGAAGCGCCCGGTGTCGCTGAGTTCCCGAGCCGCGCGACGCCCGAGCGCGGCGCTGAACGGCTCCCCCGTACGGGTGTTGCGGAGCTGAGGAGACTCGTCCCAGCGCCCACCTTCAGTCACCACCTCGATGCGGACGACCGGCTTCCCGTCGAGCGCCGCAGTCACCACGGGCGGGCGCAGCTTGGGGACCGCCTCGATGACGCTGTCCTCCTCATCTTGCGCCAGCGCTGCGGGGCAGCTCAGCGCCTGCCAGACGAAGCACAGCGCGCAGCCGAAGAGCGCCGCGTGCCTCACCCCCAAACCCCACACCAAGAGCGACCACAGCGCGCTCGATTGACGTGGAGGCGCATCGCTTGAGAGCGAACGCGCTGGGGTTCTGGGCATGGCGCTTGTATAGCCAAAGTGCGCTCTGGTTGGGTGTGCAGAGGGGCAAAGTGACGCTTTTTGCTGACTTTTGTGCGATCGAGGCCGAGCTGGGTAGACTCCCGCGATGGCGCGTCCCTCGTCTTCTCCGCCGGCTTCCAAGGCCACGAGCAGGTCAGGAACCCAGGCATCGAAGCGACGCCCTGGTTTCACGAGCCGCAGCGATGGCCGGGACCGCAGCGATGGTCAGGGCCGCGGGACCTGGGCGCGCTTCCGCCGCGGGGCGTGGCGCTGGACGAAGCGCGGGCTGATCGCTGCCCCCGTCCTGGTGGTGTTGCTCTGGATCGCCGTCCATACCTTCCCCGGGCTCGGGCCCGTGCTGGCCGACGCTCTGCGCGCGGTGATCGGCAAAGAGGCGGTAACCAGCCTCGAGAACAAGGCGTACGCCGTTCAAGATCGCGTCAACCAGTGGTGGTACGGAAACGAACCCCCGAAAGCCTATTGGGAGGTACCGGCAGCGGCAGACTCGAGCGTCCCCGAGGCGCCAAGCGCCGAAGTCGACGCTGGGCCGCCGCCGCTACCGGCGTTTCGCCCCGCTGACGTGGGCCCCGTACACAAGTCCTGGTCGGCGCCAGGCGATGGCCAGTGGGTTCCCATCAAGGACGCTCAGCACCCCGATGCTCCCACGGTGATGTTCAAGACCTTGTTGCACTCGGACCGCAATCGTTCGTGGGCCGAGGTGTTCGTGGTCGCCGTGGACCTGCGCCGGGTGGAGCTTCACGCCATGGCCGGGTACCAGGAGCCCAAGAGCTTCGAGGTCGCGGGCAGCAAATACAAGCGCAAAGCCAAGATCCCCGCGGAAGAGTTGCCCAGGCTACTCGGCGCGTTCAACGGCGGCTTCAAGACCGAGCACGGCTACTATGGCATGAAGATCGACGAGGTGACGCTGGTCAAGCCAAGGAAGAAGGCGTGTACCGTCGCCAAGTTCAAGGACGGCACCTTGAGAATTGCCACATGGCAAAATATCGAGAGCCTCGAGGACCGCATGTCGTGGTTCCGCCAGGCGCCAGGTTGCATGTATGAAGACGGCAAGCGCCACCCCGGCCTGATGGACCCCAACGCGCGCTCTTGGGGCGCGACCCTGGACGGCGAGACGGTGATCCGCCGCTCCGCGATCGGGTTGGATGAATCACGAGAGGTGCTCTACGTCGCGATCACGAAAGACACGACGGCGCGTGCCCTGGCAGACGGTATGCACCACGCGGGCGCTGTCACCGTTGCACAGCTGGACGTGAACTGGAGCTATCCCAAGTTCTTGCTGTATGAGCCCGTAGACGGCGGCGCCGAGCTCAAGGCAGTGCCTCTGGCCAAGGGCTTCGAGCACAAGGACGACGAATACGTCGGGGCGCGCTCGATGCGCGACTTCTTCTACCTGACGCGCAAGCTCGACGGCGACGGCTGAGCCACTGAGCGCGCAGGGGGTCCGGGCGAGGCACGCCTGCGCTGCTTGACGCTGCGTCGCACCGATGGTGGGTACGCGCCATGGACGCGAACGCACAGAAGCGTGAAGCCGCCGAGGCGGCGCTCGAGCTACTCCCCGAGTCCGGAGTGCTCGGCTTGGGCACCGGCTCCACCGCAAAGCTGTTCATCGAAGGCGTTGGACGCTTGGTGAAGCAGGGACGAAAATTTCAGGGCGTGGCTACCAGCGAGCAGAGCCATCGTCAGGCCCAAGAGCTGGGGATCCCGCTGCTCAACCCCGACGGGCCCTGGGACATCGACGTGTGCGTAGACGGCGCCGATGAGGTGAGCGACGCGCTGGATCTGATCAAGGGTGGGGGTGGTGCGCACCTGCGCGAGAAGATCGTGAACCACGCCGCCAAGCAGAACGTGATCATCGTCGATGAGAGCAAGCTCTCGACGCAGCTCGGGGAGCGATGGCCAGTGCCCCTCGAGATCCTGGGTTTCGCGCACCGCGCCATCGCCAAGAGCCTCGAAGCACTCGGGGAGCCGGTCCAGCGCCTGCGCGACGGCGCGCCGTGGCGCACGGACAGCGGCAACTACATCTATGATCTCAAGGTCGGCACGATCGACGACCCGGCCCGGCTGGAGCGCAGCCTGGCGCTGATCCCGGGCGTGGTCGAGACCGGGCTCTTCGTCGGGCGCGCTGACGTCGTCCTCATCGCGAGCCGAAAAGGTGTGCGCCGAGTGGACAAGTCCTCGATCTGAGGGGACTTCTGAAGCGAGCACCGAGGCGCACGCGGTCGGCCCGTCGCTTGCAACCCGCTGACTACTCAGCTCGGGCCGACCCGAGATCGTTTCGAGGAGTAGGAGGCATCGATGACTTCACGCAGCACACGGGCAGCTGACTCAGGCGCACTCAAAGGGACTCGCGAACCGTCGGAACCCAGCCCCTCGCCTCGCGCCCTGGGTATTTTTGGCTACACTCAGCGCGTGAACGGGCGTCGACTTTTGGGGGTGTGGGCCATCCTTGGCTCACTGGCAGTTTCTGGTTCGGCTCTGGCTCAGGGCAAAGGGGACGCGGCGAAGGCAGAAGCCGCGCGCGCCGCAGCCCAGGCCGCCAGAGCGGCGGCGAGCGCGGCGGACCAAGCAGCGGACGAAGGTCTCGAGAAGCCGGATGGCACCAAGTCCAGCATAGACAAGGCGCGGGACGGCGTGGTGCTGATCGAGCGCAACGGGAAAGTGCTGGGGCTGGGCACGGTGCTCGCGGGTGATGGACGTATCCTCACGGCACTGTCCAACGTGGGTCACGGCAATCGCCTGGACGCGCGCTTCGCCGACGGCTCCGTGATGCCCATCAAGATGGGACACTCGGACCGCGCCTGGGACTTGGCGTTGCTGATCCCCCAGAGCGGGCGCTGGAAGAAGGGCCTCAAAGCGGGAGGCACCGACGCGAGTCGTGCAGGCGCGTCGCTCCGCACGTTCACCCCGGTGGCGAACAAGGACCTGGCGCCTTCACGCCTGATCGTGAAGGGCCTGCGCACGATGCAGGGCGCTGACAGCGAGCTGTTGCGGGACGCCATCGACTTGGCCAGCCGCTTCAAGAACACCGACGTCGGCAGTCCGATCGTCGACGACCGCGGTCGCGTCGCGGGCATGGTGGGCCGCGCCTGTGCTCCGGTGCCCGGTCAGGATTGCCAGACGGTGCCCTTCGGTGTGCCCGTGACCGCGATCAAAGCCTTTCTCCGCACGGTACCAGCCAACGCGGTACCCCCGGCCCCCTGGCTCGGCATTCAAGGCGTGGCCGCCGACGTGGGCCCCGTCCGTGGAGTGCGGGTTCTCAAGATTCACCCGCGCAGCGCTGCCGCTGCGGCCGGCCTTCACGGTGGCAGGGACGAGTCGACCAGCGACGTGGTGGTGGCCGTCGATGGCTCTCCGGTGATGACTCCGGAAGCCCTGGCGAACGCGATCAATCAGCGCGCGGTGGGCGACAGCATCCAGCTCCTGCTGTTCGGCGGCGGGAAATTCCGTCAGGTTTCCCTCGGTCTCACCGCAGCTCCGAGCGCCAAGAAGGGGCTGGCTCGCAAGTCCTCGCGCTCGAAGGCTCCGGCGCGTAAGCGGCCCGCGCGTACACGCTAGGCGCAGCCGAGTCCAGCCTAGAACACACGCCGAAGAGCGTTCAACGCCAAGGAACCCGCCCGTCAGACGGAGTCATCGACCCCTGACGGGCGCTTTGGTGTCGTGTGTGCCGATGTCGCCCCCAGCGAGGCGCAACGGAAGCGCCATCAGAGCGACCGGATCGCACTGTTCGTGGCGATGTCCGCGAGGCGTGATTGACAGTTCGAGCGCATCGGACAACGATCCCGTGAACTGCGTGACCAGGGTTGGCCGCAGGAATGGCAGCTCAGCAAGAGGACCGTGTCACAGCCCCTACGTATCGAGGTTGCCGGCGAAACAGACGTCGGACGCAAACGCGCCCACAACGAGGACAACTTCGCGATCTTCGCGCAGTACGGCCTCTATATCGTCGCCGATGGGATGGGAGGACACGCCTCGGGCGAGGTCGCTTCCAAAATGGCGGTGGACACGATGGCGGAGTTCTTCGCCTCTACCGCCGACGACCCAGAGCGAACGTGGCCCTATAAAATGGACCGCACCAAAGGTTACGAGGAGAACCGGCTGATCACCGGAATCAAGCTCTCGAACCTGCGCATCTATGAGTCGTCTCATCGCAACGCGAAGCAGCGCGGCATGGGTACCACCCTCGCATCGCTCTTCGCCGTGGAAGATGGCGTGTACGTGGAGCAGGTGCAATTGAAGGGGCGCTGTTTCAGCCGGCTGACCAGATCCAACGCGTTGCCAAACTCCAGCAACTCAAGGTGTAGCGGCACGAGAGTGGCTCCCTGCAAATGCGGGCGCAGGGCAAAGAGTTCCTGTAGATCGGGTGCAAGTGCGACCGACGAGGCGGGCGGTTCTTCCTCGGATCGGAAAGACGGATCGGGAGCAGAACGATCCCCCGAGACCGCTTCTTCCAACAAAGTCATTACCCGTTCGGGTAGCCAAGCAGGCAAGCGGCCTGTGGCTTTTCTTTCGCGACGCCTGGAATTGCGCCCTGTTCGCCTTTTCCCTGAACACCTCGGCCTACCAGGCGGAAATCCTGCGCGGCGCCATCGACAGCGTGCCGCGCGGCCAATGGGAAGGCGCCGCCGCGCTTGGGCTGAACCG
>JAUILJ010000366.1 GCA_030433055.1 Polyangia bacterium | reverse complement strand
GTCTACCGCCTGAACCAGATCCAGAAATACTCCGGTGGAGACGGCACACCGCGCCTGGACCGACTGGGCGGTTCCAGCTTCGCCAGGACCAAGGCCAAGGTCGAGAAGCGCGTACGCCAGATGGCCGATGAGCTGCTCAAGCTCTACGCTGAGCGCAACGCTGCGCAGAAGCAGCCCATCGACCCCATCGACGACGAGTACCGCGCCTTCGAGGCCACATTTCCCTACGAGGAGACGCGGGACCAGGCCGCGGCGATCCTGGAGGTGAACCAGGATCTGGAGTCGGAGCGCGTGATGGATCGCCTGGTGTGCGGCGACGTCGGCTTCGGCAAGACCGAGGTCGCGATCCGCGCTGCGTTCCGCACGGCAATGAGCGGGCGCCAGGTGGCGCTGCTCTGCCCCACCACCGTACTCGCGCAGCAGCACGCGCTGACCTTCACCTCTCGGCTCGAGGACTACGCGCTCACGGTGAAGTCGCTCTCGCGTTTCGTACCGAAGAAGCAACAAACGGAGACGCTGAAGGCACTGAAGGAAGGCAAGGTGGACATCCTCGTTGGCACCCACCGGCTGCTGAGCAAGGATGTCCATTTCAAGAACCTTGGGCTGTTGATCGTCGACGAAGAGCAGCGCTTCGGCGTCACCCACAAAGAGCGGATCAAGCAGCTCAAGGCGAGCGTTGACGTATTGACCCTCAGCGCGACGCCCATCCCGCGGACGTTGCAGCTGGCGATCGGCGGCCTGCGCGACATGTCCATCATCTCCACGGCGCCAGTCGATCGCCGCTCGGTGCGAACCATTACGTCCCGCTGGGACGAGAAGCTCGTGCGCGAAGCCATCCTGAGCGAGCTGTCTCGAGGTGGGCAGGTGTTCTATGTCTACAACCGCGTCGAAGGCATCTACGAGCGCGCTGCGAAGCTCACCGAGCTGCTCCCGGAAGCGCGCATCGCCGTGGGGCACGGTCAGCTGAGCGAGACCGCGCTGGAGAAGACGATGCTCGGGTTCGTCGACGGCCAGTACGACATCCTGGTCGCCACGGCGATCGTCGAGAGCGGCCTCGACATCCCACGCGCAAACACCATCATCATCGACCGCGCCGATCTGTTCGGGCTCTCCCAGCTGTACCAGCTGCGCGGCCGCGTGGGTCGCTCCAGCGAGCGTGCGTATTGCTACCTGCTGGTGCCGCCCGCGGCCCAGATGACCGACGAAGCGCGCAATCGCATCGAAGCGCTCGAACGCTACCACGAGCTCGGCTCTGGTTTCCACGTGGCAAGCCTCGACATGGAGCAGCGCGGCGCCGGCGACCTCCTCGGAGGCGAACAGAGCGGCTTCGTCGCCAGCGTTGGCTTCGACCTGTTCTGCCAGATGCTCGAAGAGGCCACCCGCGAGCTGCGAGGCGAGGAGGTACGCCACGAGATCGATCCGGACCTCAGCTTCGACGTCGACGCGTTGCTCCCGGAGGACTACGTCGCCGAGGTCGGCGTGCGCCTCTCGCTGTACAAGCGCCTGGCCAGTGCCCAGGACGCGGGCGAGGTGCAGCAAATCGGCGCGGAAATGGAGGACCGCTTCGGCGCGGCTCCGCGCGAAGCCATCGCGATGGTGGAGCTGATGCGCCTCAAGACGGAGCTCCGGGCCCTGCGCGTCTTGGGGTGCGAGGCCAGCGTGAAGTCGGTGACGCTGCACCTGGCCCAAGACACACCGCTGGATCCCATCGCTGTGGGCCGCCTCGTAGCGGACAAGAACAGCGGCTATCGTCTCACCCCCGACATGCGCCTCAGCCGCCGTGCAAAGCCTGGCGAGGCCGCGAAAGACGGCCTGGAGCTGTGCGATCGCATGCTCGAGGAGCTCGCACCGCTCATCAACAGCGAGGCCTGAAAGCGCCGCGCGGGGCGCCACACAGCCTCTGACAGCGTTTCAAAGGCGCTTGCCTTGTGCCATCTTCCGGCGGTGAAGCGCAGCACCTGGGCGGCCATCGCAGCAGTCAGCAGCGCCCTCTTGGTGGATGCCTTGGGGGTCGCGCTGAAGAGCGAGAACCGAGGTGCAGGGAGGCTCGCCGTGTTCTTCACAGCGGCAGCGTACGAGCTGTGCCTGAGCGCGCTCTTCGCGTTGTTGCTTGGCGCCGCCTTCGCCTGGTTGGGGGTGAGAAATTCCCCAAGGAAACGTACATCCACCTCACCCGACCGAGCTACCCCGGAATCGGTGCCCGCCTCCGCAATGGCCGAAACGGAGCGCGCCCCAGGTGCCAGCGCGAACCCCATCAGCGCCCTTCAGCTCTCGCCTGGGGTGAATCGCTTCGACCTCTCCAGTGTCGCGCTCCCGCTGCTCGCCGTTGGCGCTCTGGGCCTCTACCGCCTGACGTTGCTGTTCTGGGCGAGCTTCCACAATCGAGAGCTCGCAGCGCTGCTCTTGGTGTGCGCGACGCTGGGCTACGTGGTGTGCATGGGGCTCCTCGGCAACCGCCTGGCGGGAGGCGTTGCTCGCCTGCGGGAGCGCAACACCCGCTTGGGCTGGAGCGCGTTCGGAGCGGGTGTGTCTAGCTCCGTGGGGATCGTCACCTGGCTCATCGTGGACAATCGCAGCGGCTTCGCTCAGCTCAACGCCTGGCTTGGGCTCTCGCTGCTTGGAGGCGCACTGGGGCTGGGCCTGGCGCTGTTGCTGTTGCGGCGCCGTCACGTCCTCGGTCCCCGCTGGCTGGGGCTCGCCGCCTGGCTCAGCGCGGCAGCGCTGTTCGTCGCTGGCGCGCTGGTACCCTGGAAAGTTAGCTCTGGCGTCGCGCAACGCGGCGCCGGCTCGCAGCTGCTGCTCAAGGCGCTGCGCAACCTGAGCGACTTCGATCGCGACGGATACTCCTCGCTCTGGGGCGGCGGGGACTGCAGGGGCTTCGACTCGGCAGTACACCCTGGCGCGGTGGAGGTTCCCGGGGACGGTATCGACAACAACTGCTTCGGCGGGGACGCGAGTGACACCCAGGAGATCGGCGCACCACAGTGGGTCGAGGCGCCGAAGACCGTCCCGAAGAAGCTCAACGTGCTGCTGATCAGCATCGAGACGCTGCGCGCGGACGCCGTCGGCTTCACACAGATCGAAGGCATTGCCGCACGGCACAAAACGACGCCCCGGCTCGATGCGCTCGCCGAACGGAGCATCGTCTTCGACAACTTCTACGCCACGACGCCCTGGACTCGCCTCTCGCTGCCGAGCATCCTCTCTTCGCGCCCACCAACCCGTATGCACTGGCGCGCCCAGGGCCGGGCTCAACACATGCGTGCACTGGAGCCGGACACGCCGTGGATCCCGCAGATGCTCCAGCGGGCAGGCTACAGCACCGTGGCCATCCTGAACTCGTTCCGGGCGTTCACGAAGGTGGAGTCAGCAGGCTTCGACCGAGGCTTCGACGTGTATGACACCTCCACGCACCTTTCCTACAGCGGCGGCACCATGCGCGGGCACATCGGCCGGGCCGAAGGCAAGCTCGCGATGGCGCAGCTGGAGCGCTTGAAGGATCGACCCTTCTTCCTCTGGTTGCACCTGATGGAGCCCCACTACCTCTACCAGCGCTCGCCGCGCGCTCCGAACTTCGGCGACTCGGAACGCGACCTGTACGCCAGTGAGGTCTGGGAGGCTGACGCCGTGGTCGGCGAGGTGCTGGACAAGCTGGGCGCGCTGGGCCTCGCGGACAGCACGCTGGTCACCGTCGTCGGCGACCACGGCGAGGAATTCAAGGAACACGGGGAGAGCTGGCACGGCAGCAACCTGATGCAGACCCAGGTCCACACCGCGGCGCTGATGCACGTGCCGGGGATACCCCCAGCCCGTATCCACACGGCAGTCAGCCACGAGGACCTTGGGCCCACCTGGCTGAACCTGACGGGTCAGCGCCGCGGATTCAGCGACCTGCGCGGGCGCAATCTGCTACCGCTGCTCGGCGGGGGGCGGCTGGCCCGAGACTACTTCTTCCTCGAACGCTACGAAGTGAACAACGGCCGCGGCTACATGGCGGCGATCGTTCACTATCCCTTCAAGCTCATCTACACCGAGGAGGGCAAGCGCTTCGAGCTGTACGATCTCGAGGCGGACCCTGGCGAGCGCCAGGCCGCACCTCGCGAAGGCCCCGCGTACCAGACTCTGGAGGCGCTGCTGGCCCAGCACGTGGATGGTGCCAGACGCTGACTCCGAACTAGCGGCAGGTGCCGTATCCCTGGGGCAAGCCGGGTTGTTGCTTGCAGCTGCCTCCCTGAGTGCAGCTCCCGTCGACGCCCAACTTGCAGACCTCGGCGCGATCGGTAGTGATGCCCTTCTGGCAGCCCTCGGCGCAGGAGACGTTCGCCTCCGAGGCGACGCCTTTTTCGTAGCAGCAAATCTTGCCAGGGCAGTCCTCGGTGCCATCGCAGCGCACCTCGACCTTGGAACACAGGATCCCTGTGCACACGCACTGGTTGCTCGCGGTCACACAATGCGGCGCTGCCATCTGGGGCTGACAGCAGAACTGCCCCTGGTTGAGGCCGCACACTTCGGGGCCACAACCGATGTTGCCGGCCCCATTCCCCGCGGAACCGCCCTGTCCGCCGTCGCCAGCGCTGCCAGCCTCCCCGCCACCGCCGGCACTCCCGCCTTGCCCGGAGCTCCCAGCGTCACCGCCAGATCCACCGTCTCCCCCGAAGCTCGCGCCCCCATCATCGCTGCCACCGAGGCCGCCGCTGGTCCCACCTGAAGCGCCCAGCCCCGCGCTCCCACCCTCGGCCGTGCCCCCGGAGCCCCCGTCGCCAGCGCCGCCGCTGGCGCCGCTGCCGCTCCCCGATCCGCCATTCCCCGAGCCGCCGTTACCCGTGAGGCCGCTGGAATCGCCCGAACCACACGCCCCGAGGCCGAGGGCCCCCGCGCCAACGCCCAAAGCGAGCACCATCGCTCGGACAGCCAAACCAACGGAATAAGCACGCATGAGCATTGAATCGACCTCTTGACCGAAAGGTGCGGGATCGCCTGCTGGATGACAAGCGAACGACAGCTTCGTCGCCCATCGGATCCATCCGCGCTGAAAGGCTGCAACACGGGCTGTGAGCTTGGAGCGACTCCGCCCCTCACCCCCAACACCCGAGGCGAACCAGGGCGCTCACCGGAAGCTGTGTTGAGACACCCGGAACGTCTGCGCGTACGCGAGGACCCGTCGCGCACATGCGCCTACCCAAGAGTTGCAGGCTGAGCCTCAGCGATGAGGTGTAATGTTGGTCCGTGTTCTTCCCGCTCTCCCACCAAGAGCAGGTGGCCCGGAGGTGGCCCTGGGTGACCACGATCATCATCGTGCTCAACCTGGGTCTCCACGCGCTGTTGTGGTCAACGAACAGCGCAGACGAGGAACGCCTCAGGAGCGCCTATGAGGACGCTGCGACCTTCGCTCAGCGCCACCCCAGAGCGCAGCGCTGCCAAGAGCTGAGGGATCTGGAAGGCACACCCCCTGAGAAGGACCCGCTGGACAGCCTCGACGTCAATATCCCCGGGGTAACGCACAGCACCTCGGCGCTGCGCGAAGATCTGGCGCGGACCGAGCAGGAGGCGATGGATGCACTGTGCGCCCGCCTCAAGGACGCCCGCTCCGAGAGCATCATCTATCGCTTTGGCTACGTACCCGCCGAGAACAACTGGAGCGGCCTGATCACGTATCAGTTCCTCCACGGCGGCGTGCTCCACGTCGTGTTCAACATGTGGTTCCTGTGGCTATCGGGCACCATCATCGAGGACGCCTGGGGGCGCCTTCTGTATCCGGCGTTCTATCTGACGGCGGGGGTGTCCGCCGCGCTCGTGATGAAGGCGCTCGCTCCGCTCAGCGCGATCCCGCTGATCGGTGCATCTGGAGCGGTCGCCGGTGCCATGGGCGCCTTCGCGTTCCGCAACGCAAAGACCCACATCAAGGTCTTGGCGTGGATATGGCTCAAGCCGTTCGTCTTCACAGCGCCCGCCTGGGTGCTGCTGCCGCTATGGATGCTCGGAGAGCTGTTCTGGGCGCTGATCAGCGATCCCGGCGCGGGTGGCACCGCCTACTGGGCCCACGTGGGTGGCTTCGCCTTTGGCGTAATCTTTGCCGCAGGGATGCGCTTCTCCGGCTTCGAGCAACGCATTGACGACGCCATCGAGAACCAGGGAGCGAGCGTCATCGACCCGCGGCTCGCGTCAGCCATGCGCTTGACAGATGAGGGGCAGGCGCCGCGAGCGGTCACCAGGCTTCAAGCGCTGGCTCGTGAAGAACCCTTCAGCATCGAGGTGCACCTCGCTCTGCTCCACGCCGCCGACCTGGTGCCGGACCGTGCGCTGGCGCGGCGCACCCGGGTCCGCTTGATCGAGCTCTATCAGCGCATGGGCCAGCACGAGCCAGCGGCAGATCTGTTCAATGAGCTCCAGAGCGCAGGGCACGCCGCCGCTGTGCCCGCGCGAGCGCGCCTGCGCCTGGCGGACCATCTGGGCAACAACGGCCGTGAAGCGAGCGCCGAGAGCGTGCTGCAGGGCGTCTATGCAGCAGGCTTCGAGAGCGCGGACGCGGCCGAAGCGCTCGTCGCCCACGCCGAGCTGATGTTGCGAGCGAAGCGACCGCAGACTGCGCAGCAGCTCTTCGACTCCGCGAACCATCAAGCGTCGGCCCACCCGGACAGCTTCAGCCGGGTTACCACGCGGATTCACGTTGGTCTGACCAAGCTGGCGCAGATGAACCCGCGGGACGACACGGGCTTCAGTGCGCCCCTGGAAGTGAGCCTCGCTCCGCCCCAGGATGACTTCGAGGTCGAGGGCCACCGCCACGCGGCGAGCGCGGCGCCGAGCCTGCGAAGCGAATCTCCCATCACCGCCCCAGGGACCATCGAGCTGGACGACGTACCCGCCTCGCTACGCGACTTACCACCGCCCAGCCGCAAGCGCTGAGCTCAGCCCTTGACCCCACCAGCGGTGAGACCACTCACGAGATGCCGCTGGGCCACGTAGAACAAGGCCATTACAGGCAGGCTGACCACCAGCGAACCCGCGGCGAACGACGCCCAGTCCGCGTCGTGCTCGCCCACGTAGCGCTTCAGCACCACGGGCAAGGTGAACGCGCTCTCCTTGTCCAGGATCGTCACCGCCAGCACGAACTCGTTGTAGGCGCTCATGAACGCGAACAGTGCCGTCACGGCAATCGCAGGGCGCGCCGCGGGCAACACGACACGCCAGAACGCACCAAAGCGCGTGGCGCCGTCGACCATCGCCGCCTCCTCCAGGTCCTTGGGGATCGCGTCAAAGGCGCCCTTGAGTTGAAAAATGGCGAACGGGACGGAGGTCGTGGCGTACGACAGCACCAGGCCAGTCTTGGTGTTCAGCAGGCCCATGTGTTGAAGCAGGAGGTAGAGCGGCACCGCGCTCGCCACCATGGGGAACATCTGAGTCGCCAGGAGCAGGCGGGTGCCCGCCTGCTTGCCCGCGAACTGATAGCGGCTCATCGCATACGCAGCAGGCAGCGCGATGCACACACCAACCAACGCCGTAGCCAGAGACACCGCCAGGCTATTGTAGACCTGCACCCCGAAGTGGGGTGCGCTGACGACATGGATCAGGTGCTCGAGCGTGAAGGGCACCGGGAGCGGCAGCACCTGGCGTACCGGAGCAGTTCCCGCGCGGAAAGCTAGCGCGACGACCCAGAGCAACGGATACAGCGCGAACGCAAC
>JAUILJ010000365.1 GCA_030433055.1 Polyangia bacterium | reverse complement strand
CACCGCGAGCCAGGCGTCGTTCCTGTGGGACGGTCGCCTGCTGACCGCGAAGCGGCAGGCCCAGCGCGTCATCCATTCACGCGCGGAAATGGGCCTAGATGAGGAGGAGCTGGTCGAACGGCTGAGCGAAGACGCAGAGCTTCAACGCGCCTTCAAGCAAGAGTTCAAGGACGGGATCACCGCACACAACGTGGGGGCGGCGCTCGCCGCCTTCCAGGCTGCGCGGCTGAGCCCGGGAGACACGCCGCTCGATCGCTTCGCGCGGGGACAAGCCCCCCTCGACCCGGAGGTCTCGAAGGGGCTCGACCTGTTCGCCAGCAAGGGCCGCTGCGCGCGCTGTCACGTACCGCCGCTGTTCGCTGGTACGCGGCCCAACGACTTCGCGATCAGCGTGTTCGCGGCCATCGGTGTACCGACGAAGCCAGGCGCCAAGCAGCTGGATCCGGATCTGGGGCGCTACGACGTGACCCACTCCCAGGCGGACCGTCATGTGTTCAAGACGCCGAGCCTGCGGGACATCTCGCTCACGGCACCCTATTTCCACAATGGCGCGTTCCACACGCTCGAACAGGTGCTCGATTTCTACGATCAGGGCGGCGCGCAGGGCCTCGGGATCGAACTCCCGAATCAAGACCCCGACGTACGCAAGCTCGACCTCTCCCAGGAAGAGAAGCGGCTGATCCTGAAGTTCATGCGTGAAGCCTTGACGGACCCCCAGGCGTCCATCGAAGGCGCGCGCTAGACGTCGCTGATATCGATGCCGCGCGGTAACGCGTCTTGCGGCGCCGATCGCCCTTCGAGTACGTCGCGGGTGATGCTGCGGAAGGCGCGCGCGCCGGACACCAGCCGCGGCGAAGGGCGACCAAGGTAGGCTTCGGGCACGCGATATACCCTGCCGTGCTTCAGCGCGGGCATCTCCTGCCACGCCGCGCGTTCGTAGACCTTGCTCGGCCGGTACTTGTCCACGTGCACGCCGCACCACGCGATGACCACGGCGTCGGGCGGCTCCAGTAGCGCCTCCTCGTGTTCGATCGGAGTGCTCTTGACGTCACGGGCGGCGAAGGGGTTCTGCGCTCCTGCGACCTCGAGCAGTTGATTCACCCAGCTGTCGCGCCCGGGCACGATGACCGGCCTCGGCCACCACTCCACCAAGATCTTCGGGCGCCGAACGGGCTCCTGCACGGCCGCGAGCTCTCGGCGCATCTCGGCGATCACCCGCTCCGCCCGCTCAGGCGCTTCACTTCCTTGTGGAAATGCTGAGACGCGCTCCGCGATCAGCCGCACGTCGGCGTAGACGTCTTCCACGCTGATGGGCTCAGTGACGAGCAGCGGCAGGCGCTTGGCCTCCAGGCTGGCCACCACCTTCTCGTGCCCCGGCACTGTCAGCGAGGCGAGCACCAGATCGGGCTCCAGGGCGGCGACCTTCTCAGGGTCAATGGTCAGGTCCGGCCCCACCCGCGGAAGCGTTGCCAGGATCTCGGCCGGATAGTCGCTGTGATCATCGACACCCACGAGCTGAGCCGCGTAGCCGAGGCTGTGCACGATTTCCGTGTTGGAGCAGGTGAGGCTCACCAAGCGCATCGCCATCACCTGCCATGGCTCTCGGGGGTTCGCTAGCCTCGAGCATCGATCAGCTGGTATGAGTGTCACCGAATCGTTGCCCCAACGTTGTCTGCGTAGCGCGTAGGGTCGCTGCCAGAGGTGAGCCGCTCCTATGACCGACTCGGCTGAGACCGAACCCAGCGACGTCGACGAGCCCGAGGGCGCGGCGACCCCGCCCAGCGACGAGATGTCCGGTGCCGTGGCGCTCACCAGCGATGCGCTCGGTGATGCGAGCTTCAGCGCCCGCTATCGCTTCGTGGTCTGGGGCGTCACCTGGCTCTCCTACGCGAGCTACTACGTCGGGCGGAAGGGCCTGAGCGTCGCGAAGAAGACGATGCACGACCAGCTGGGGGTATCGACCTACCTGTTCGCCAGCATCGAGACGGCCTACCTCAGCGCCTACGCGCTCGGCCAGTTCGTCAATGGGCTGCTCGGAGACCGTCTCGGCGCTCGGCGCTTGGTGGGCCTCGGCATGCTGTTGTCCGCGGCGTGCGTGGCGCTCTTCGGCTCCGTTTCCGCTGGGATCTTATTTGGGGTCTTCTTCACCATCAACGGGCTGGCGCAGTCCAGCGGCTGGCCGGGTAACAATCGCGCCATGGCCGAGTGGACCGAGCCCAGGACCCGCGGCACCGTGATGGCCTTCTGGGCGACCTGCTACATGGTGGGGAGCATCGCTGCGAACTTCATGGCTAGCCGCTTGCTCGGCGCCTACGGGTGGCGCGCCGCGTTCCACGGGCCAGCGCTCTGGCTCGTGCTGGTGGCGGTGCTGGTGCTGGTCTTCGTCAGGCCTGGTCCCGGCGCTCGCCTGGGCTCCAAGCCGGGCGCTCAGAGCACGAAAGCAGCCGCAGAGCTCTCCGAGGAAACGCGGCGCGCCGCACGCAAGGCCTTGCTCGGCTCGCGCACCGTGTGGTGCTACGGCGGCGCCTACTTCTGCATCAAGCTGATCCGCTACAGCCTGCTGTTCTGGCTGCCCTACTACCTCTCGAAGAAACTCAACTACGACACGCTCACCGCCAGCGATGTGGCCAGCGCCTTCGAGGCGGGAGGGATCGGCGGCGTGATCGTGATTGGCCTGTTGAGCGACCGCATCAAGCTGAGCCGCGCCGCGCTGAGCGCGATCTCGCTCTTGGGCTTGGCGGGCGCGCTCGTGATGTACGCAGGGCTCGGCACCGCGAACGTCAGCACGAACGTCGCCGTGCTGGCGCTCGTGGGCGCGATGCTCTACGGCCCGGATTCATTGCTCAGCGGCGCGGCGGCTCAGGACGCGGGTGGCCCCCACGCCGCAGCCACCGCCACCGGCTTCGTGAATGGACTCGGTTCCATCGGTGCGGTGGCTCAGGGCTATGTGACCGCGACCGTGAGTGAACACTACGGCTGGCAGAAGTTGTTCTGGGTGTTCGTCGCGCTCGCAGTCCTCAGCGCGGTAGCCTTGGTGCCCACCATGGGGCGTCCAGAAGAGCGCCGCGGCTAGCGCTCACCAGGCGCTTCACTCGTAAGATGGGTAGCCGCTGTAGCAAGGGTTCTCTGGGGTGTCCCACAAGCAGAGGCGCACTCCCATGTAGCGGTTTTCCGCGAGGCAAGCGGCGAAGCGCTTGCGTCCCGCGGTGTTCATACCCGATGCGTAGCGTTTGCAGGTGTCCACCAGGTACTCGTCCGTGTAGCCCTCGGAAGAGGGTCCCATCTCCTCGCACTCCGGGACTTCGGTCGGCTCCAAGCTCTCGAGTGATGAGGTCACGCAGTTCACCATCGAACACGCGTCGCACGCTGGGTCCATGTTCTCGAGGCAGCTGATGCCGCGGTCCGCGACGCTGGGCAAGAGCTCCTCGGCCATGTGCTCACACAGCTCTCCGACCAGACGACACGAGCGGATGCCATACGGCGCGACCTCGCCGTCGTCGCTCGGTTCGTACGCCCGCAGCTTCGAGCAACGAGCGGCGAGGGAGTTCCCTGCAGCCTCCGGCAGGTCGCTGTCGTCCTTCTTGTGCTTCTTGGGTGGCGTCGGCGCTGCGATCACGATGTTCGTCGGTTCCCCGACGGCGCCGCCGCTGTGACAGCCCGAGAGCGCGGCCGTGAGCCACAGAAACCGTTCACGATCGATCCGCATCCAGCTCGAACGCTAGCCGCTCGAGAGCTTGCAGGCGAGCACGCAAAGCACGCCGCCGATCGTCCAGGGTTGGGGGAGAGACGCGCCTGGCCAGTCCGCGTAGTCCCCTCAGCGCAGCCCCGCGCGACGCATCAGACGAGGGGCTTCTGCCTTGGCGCTGGAGCGCACCTGATCGGCGTCCAGGGTGAGCAGCTGGCGGTCTCGCAGCACCCACTGACCTCCAACCAGTGCGTGTTCCACGTCGTGGGACTGGGTGGCGTACACCAGGGTTCCGATTGGATCGAGGGCGGGCAAGGTGTGCAGCTCGTCCCGTCGCACGACGATGAGGTCAGCGCGCTTCCCGACCTCGATGCTGCCCTGCTCGGACTCGACTCCGAGCAGGCGAGCGGCGTCTATCGTGAGCATGCGCAGCGCCGAGCGCGCTGGCAGAGCGCCAGGGCCGGCGATGGGGCTCGAGAGCTGGGCGGCCAGACGCATCTCTCGCCAGGGGTCCAGGTTGTTGTTGCAGGGCGCACCGTCTGCGCCGACCGCGACGGTGACCCCCGCCTGGCGCAGCTCATGCACGCGCGCGATGCCGCTGCCCAGCTTGAGGTTCGCGCTCGGGCAATGCACGACGCCCACCTGGTCCTTGGCCAGCTGCTTCATTTGACGCGGCGTCAGCTGGACGCCGTGGGCAATGGAGCAATTCTTTCCACGCATTCCCCAGCGACGCAGCACGTCCACGTCGTCGCCCCCCACGGCGTCGCGCACCGCGCGCTTCTCGCCCGGGTGCTCCGCCGCGTGCGTGTGAAACAGCGCGCCACGATCCTGCGCCCGCTCGAGCGCGCCCCGGATCTGTGCCTCGGAGCAGGAGAGAATGAAGCGAGGAATCCAGGCATAGTGAATCCTCCCGGAATCATGGCGCGTCCACTCGTCGGCCAGCCGCTCAGCGTCCCGCAAGGACTGAGCCGTGGTCTCCTTGAGGCGGGCGGGCACCTGAGTTCCTCGATCCATCAGAGACTTACCGCCAAACGTGCGCACGCCAGCGCGAGCGCAAGCGTCGAACACCACGTCGTGGTGATGTACGGTGCCGAGGTCGAGGATCGTGGTCACGCCAGCGGACAACATCTCGGCGAGACCGAGCTCGGCGCTGGCGCGCATGCTGCGCTCGCTGTGTGCCGCCTCCAACGGCCAGATCCGCTTGGCCAACCAGTCGAGCAACGGCAAGTCATCAGCCATTCCGCGCAACAGCACCTGACACAGGTGCACGTGCGCCATGACCAGCCCTGGCAAGAGCAGCCGATCTCGTGCGTCGATCACCTCCACGGGCTGGCTTGGCCGGACCTTGCCAACGCGGGCGATTCGCCCGTGTTCCACCAACACATCCGCACGGAGCACCTGGTCCTGCGCATCACAAGTAACCACCGTTGCCCCGCGGAACAATACAGCGTTGGGGTCGCGCTTGGCGGCTGGCCGCTTGCGTTCGCTGGACTCTGCTCGCGCCTTGGGTGACGGCGCGCGCGCCACTAGCCCTCCACCTTCGAGACCATGGCCCCGGCAGCGAGCACCCACTCTCTGAGTACGTTGGTGAAGGCGCCCTTGACGCGATCAGCGACCTCCTTGACCTCATCGTGGGACAGCTCACCCCCGAGCCCGGCAGCCAGGTTCGTGATACAGCTGAGCGCTCCAACGCGCACGCCCCGATGCCGAAGCGCGATGACCTCTGGCACGGTGCTCATTCCCACGGCGTCGGCCCCTAGAGTGCGGAGCATGCGGATCTCTGCGGGCGTCTCATAGCTGGGCCCGAGCACACCGACGTAGACTCCCTCGCGGAGCTCCACTGAAGCCCGGGACGCAGCCTCCCGGGCTGAGTGACAAAGCTCGACATCGTACGCCCGGCTCATATCGGGGAAGCGGGGATACGGCTCCTGATTGGGACCCACCAACGGGTTTCGCCCCATCAGGTTGATGTGATCCACGATCAGCATGAGGTCACCGGGGCTGAGCCCCTCGGCGATACCTCCGGCGGCGTTTGTCAGTAGTACCGCACGGCAACCCAGTTCCGCCAGCAGACGAACGCCGAACACGACTCGGTCCAACGGATGTCCCTCGTAGCAGTGCACCCGACCTTGCAGACACGCGACAGGCACTTCGCCGACTCGCCCCAGGCAAAGGTTGCCCGCGTGCCCCACGACGGTCGACTGGGCCATGTGGGGGATCGCGTCGTAGGGAACCTTGATGAGCTGTGAAAGTTCATCTCCAAACGCCCCGAGCCCCGAGCCCAGCACCAGCCCGATCTGAGGCTTATCCTGGGGTCCGGCCGAACCTGGAGCGTGGCTGTGAACGGCGGCGGCAGCGGCCGCGAGCTCGGCGTCGATGCTGGTGACTTCGGTCATGGGCGCATCGTTGCCCGGCCCAACCACAAATCAAAGCCTCTCGCTCGACGACTCGGGTCCCGTTTCCCCCTGGACGGGAGAAACTGTGTTGCTATGGTGCCGCCCCCCTGGAGGGTCCGGCCTGCCGGGCATCCGTTCAGTGCGCGCCGCTGACCAGGGAAGCGCCTGAACAAACAGAACCTGACTCGAGCTTCGCGGCCCGAGCAGCCAACAAGGCCCGCTGAGCGACCGCTCGCGGCCCAAGCGTGGAGCATCCAATGGCCACCAAATTCGCTGAGTTCCTGCAAGAGAAGAAGATCGATCCCCGTCGCCTCATCAGCTCCAGCAAGCAGATCGAGAAGCTGCGCCCCGAAGATCGCGCACTGCGTCTCGCGGCGAAGCAGAAGCGGGGCTCCGACTCGGACGACGAGGGCGATAAGGGCGAGACGCCGAAGCGCCGCTCAGGTCGCCCGGTGACCCCTCGCCTGCTCGAGAGCGCCTCGAAGGGCAAGACGGTGTCGGGTCCAGCGAAGACCCGCCTGCTCCGCGCAGTCAATCGCGTGCTCGAGCAGCGCAAGCAGGAGCCCGTCGACCTGCGCGCCCTGTTCTAGGAGCCGACGGCCGCGTCCGAAGCACAATGGCGACCCGTGGTCGCGGCCCCTTTGCAGCGCCCCGAAAACGCAGCGAGATCAGGCACGTACGCCCGCCAGGGCAGCGTGCCTGTTGGCGTTTTGTCGTGCGACCAGCACAGATTGCGTGTGGAGCGATCGTCTCGTGAACTCTGAACCGGGCCGCGCATCTGAAATGGGTCGTGTATTTGGTTGCCGATGCCCACAACCCATCTTCGAGCTGGCCCAAGGGCTCGAACGCCTTGGAAGATCGGGTGAGTGCGTCAACTAGCCAGCCCAAGAGTCGAGGCCGGGTGATCTCGAAGGCGCCCAGCGCAGACGAGAGTGCAGAGCTGGTGGCCCGCGTTCAGCGAGGCGATCCATCTGCCTTCTCCACTTTGTTCACCCGGCACCGTGGGGACGTCGCGCGGCTGGTTCAGCGAATGATCGGGCCACGGAAGAACGAAGTCGAGGACTTGGTCCAGGACGTGTTCCTCCAGGTTCATCGAAGCATCTCGGACTTCAGAGCGGAGGCGCGGTTCTCCACTTGGCTCTATCGCATCACGGTCAACGTCGTCCTGATGAACCGCAGGGCACTCAAGAGCCGCCCCAAGTACACGGACGAGCAGCAGGCTGCCCCCGCGGAAGACCACGCCCCCCTCCCCGACGCTCAAGCGGCGCGCAATCAGCGCGTACGCGCCTTTTACTCGTTGCTTGAAAACCTTAGCGAGAAGAAGCGCCAGGTATTCGTGCTCCACGAACTCGAAGGCATCAGCCCTCAAGAGATCTCCGAGATCGTGGATGCGCCAGTCCTCACGGTGCGAACTCGACTTTTCTACGCGCGCAAGGAGCTGGCAGAGCTGTTGCTCACAGAGCCTTGCCTCGCGGCACTGGCAAGCGGCTTCGAGCGTACCAAACGCTCACGCGGTCAGTCAGCGGGAGACGAGTGATGGCCAAACAAGACGACCAGCGCCCAGCGGGCGACGAACCCACCATGACGGAAGAGCAGCTCGACGCAGCCGACCAGTCC
>JAUILJ010000364.1 GCA_030433055.1 Polyangia bacterium | reverse complement strand
CCTTCGGCTCGGATGCGGACGCGGAACGGGCGGCCTTCGGTCCTTGTGGGGAGGGTTGCCGTGCGGTCTCGGTAGCCGTCACCTGGGCGGTCGGCATGATCAGTAGCGTTTGGATGGAAACATGGGGCGGCCGCGTCACTGCGAAGTAGACCGACTCGGCGACGTCTTGCGCGGAGAGCGGCTGAACGCCGTGGTAGACCTGCTTTGCGCGCTCTGTATCCCCATGAAAACGCACTTCAGAGAACTCCGTCTCCACCATCCCCGGCTGGATCACGAGCTGGCGCAGGCCGGTACCGATGAGCTCGCGACGCAGCGCAAAGCTGAAGGCGTCTACAGCAGCCTTGGTCGCGCAGTAAGCAGCCCCTTTGGGGTACGGCTGCAGACCTGCCACTGAGCTGATCTGCACCAGGTCTCCTCGGCCGCGCGCGATCATGGAAGGCAAGAAGGCCTGAGTGATGCGCATCAAGCCCATCAGGTTGGCTTCGACCATCTCCCGCCAGTCCGCCTCGTCCGCTTCGACCACCGACGCCAGTCCCCGCGCCAATCCCGCGTTGTTGACCAGGATGTCCGGCGCCCCGCAGCGCTCGATCGCCTGCTCGACGAAGCGCGCGCAGCTCGCTCGATCGCTCACGTCCAATGCGAGCGGGACGACTCGCTCACCCAATTCGGCGGCCAGTTCATCCAAGCGGGATGTGCGACGAGCGCCCACCACCAGCGTCGCTCCTCCGCGCCAGAGTTCGCGGCTGATCGCGAGGCCAATCCCCGCCGAAGCTCCGGTGATTACAGCAACTTTGCCAGTGAGGGGGGCCACCAAGGACATAAGACTCGCCAACACGACGCCGGGCGGTGCGTCAGGGGGATGCCTAGCACGACGAACAGGTATAGCTCCACCAGGATACACTGGTCCTGCGCGCACAGCGTTTCGGGCGCGTGTGAGGTTGAGCTAGACTTCGGTAACTCCACGCCCCCTCACGTGGGCTTGGCTTGACCGCGTCTGTTCGCGCCTCAACGGCGCGAAGTAGTTGGTGCGCCCGCTCGTCGGGGCGGAACTGATGGGGCTTAAATGATGAAAGCGAATGCCGGCAGCTACTCTCTCCTTGGTGGGGCTTGCGTCTTGGCCTTGCTTGCGGCCCACGGCTGCAGCGGAGCGGACTCGAACCCGGGCACCAACGTCAAAGACCAGGACGCTGGCGGTGGAACGGGCGGTGGCCCTCCGGACTCCGGCTTCATCGATGCCAACATCGATCCCGACCCGCAGTGTCTCGACCCTGAGGACAGCGATGGAGATACCATTGCGGACGACATCGAGGGTGAGGGCGATACCGACGGAGACGGCACACCCGACAAGCTCGACCTCGACAGCGATGACGACGGGATCCCAGACGAACAAGAAGCGATCAATCCGGATTTGCCTGCCGGAAAAGGTGGCAAACGCAGCGACCCATGTTCCCCCGTCGCCAACTCGGACGACGACAAGGACGGGCCCGATTTCCAAGACAACGACTCCGATGGTGATGGCGTCCCCGACGACGATGAGCTCACCGGCTGCGGGAGAGACTGTCGAGTCCAGGGTGACTGCGACGAAGACGAGGTGATCGACCTCGTAGAGAGCGCAGCCGGGAGCGACCCGTGTGACGCCAGCAGCTTGCCCACAGACGCTTCGCTCTACTTCGTGGTGCCGTGGAACACCGGTCCGAAGAAGCAGAAGTTCAGTTTTTCCACGGGGATCAAGGACGCTGATATCTACTTCATGGTCGACACGACCGCGAGCATGCAGGCCGCGATCGACAACGTGAAGGCGTCCCTGGATAGTAAGATCATCCCGACCATCCTGAACGGCAACGCCAGCGCGAACCCGCCTATCCCAGCGATCCCCGGCGCATTCATCGGCGCTGGGTCCTTCCGTGACGTCCCCTGGCCCCCGTATGGCCAGTCGAACGCTGGCGGAAACACTCCTGACGAGACGTTCGAGAATCGATTCTGCATCGGGGGAACCGGAGCCAGCTGCACCGGAGGAACCATCGTCGAGGGCAGCCTCTCTGCGCCAGTCGACAACTCCGGTTCGTTCGTCGCGCCGGACAACGTTCGCAGCGTGATCAACAGCCTAACCGCGAGCGGCGGCGGCGACGGCCCGGAGGCCGCAACCCAGGCCATGTTCATGGCGGTCGACGCTTCCCCGTTTGCCTTCACGGGAGGCCCTGTTACGCAGAACAACGGCGTGTGGAGCCCGGCAGACGCCAACTGCGCGCCCGGGTTGCTCGGTCGGGTGTGTTTCCGTCCCGGAAAGCTGCCGATCTTCGTCCTGATCAGCGACGCCCAGTTCCACAATGGCCCGACTGTCTCGAACGACTACGACCCCCAGCAGGCGGGGGGCACCAAGAAATACGCAGACGTCGTTTCCGCGATGAACGCGATTGGCGCGAAGATCGTCGGCGTCCCGGTGCAGACCGGCGGCGGAGGCTCCGCCGCTGGAACTCGCACGGACATGATCGACTTGGCGACCAAGACGGGCAGCTTGTACTTCGATCCTTCGTTCGGTGGTCGCGAAGAGCCCCTCGTGAACGACCCGACGGCGAACGGCAGTGTCGCTGACGAGGTCGTGCGCTTGATTGGCTTGCTCGCTGGCCAAGGCCTGAACAACGTCACCACCAAGACCACGAGCTATGACTGCGCGGGGAATGTGGACTGTGACGGCAACGGCACACCGGATCCGGAATTTCACAACGTAACCGACGACAAGACCAACCAGCCCTTCGACGCGACCCAGCTCATCTTGAGTGTGTCTCCCGTGGCCAGCACAGCTTCACCGCTGCCCTACTCCACGATCGACGCCACGACGTTCTATGGGGTGCGCGGTGACAAGAAGGTCGAGTTCGAGGTCACGGCGGACAACACCGTGCTCAAACCCAAGGTGTTGACGGTCCTGCGAGCCCTGTTGCGCGTGCAGACACCAGGGGGCCAAGCCCTGGGTGGCACCGATGGCATCAAGGTCATCTACCTCGTCGTTCCCCGTTATGTGGACCGCGTCGACTGACCCAAGTTCACACGGGTAAAGCTGCGAAAAACGCTGCACAACCGCGGCACCGCGGCAGTTCAGCAGCGTCGCGGTTCGAGACACGATTGGTCCCAAACCGCTGAGCTTCTATGCTCTCATGCGTCGTGATCTGGGTTCGAGGCCGCACTGCATCAGCTGCCAGAGCTGAGCTCGACAGCGCCAAGAGCCTGCGAGTTTTCGCCATCCCTTACCTGGCGGCGTTGCTGCTGCTGACGTTGAGCGCGGCGGCTGGCGCGCAGACGCCAGGGCGGGACGCGCCGTCCACCTGGGGCTCGGGCAAGCCGCGAGCAGCCCCTCCGGCACCCACCGCTGGGGACGACGAAGACGAAGACGAAGATGACGACGAGCTAGAAGACGTCGACCCGCTTCCGCCAGGCGCCCTCGCTCGCCGACGCGAGCCAGCGAGCGACGTCGAAGACCAGGCTCTGCGCTACACGCTGGAAGCAGTCGAGATCCGTGGCAACACCCGCACCCGCGACCGAGTGGTGCTTCGCTACATACCGTTCCACGTCGGTGACATTCTGGACGTCGAGGACCCGTCGATCGAACTGACGAGGTACCGGCTGCTAGGCACCGGCTTCTTTCGTGACGTACAGTTTTCCCTCCGGAAAGGCAGCGCCGGGGGGAAGGTCATTCTAGTAATCGAGGTCATCGAGAGAAACACGTTCGTCGTCAACGACCTCTGGATGGGCCTATCGAAGGACGCCGACAACGAGGGGACTCCGAAGCCTCTGACTCCCTACGCGGGGTTGGATGCCGCAGAGACCAACCTCGCGGGTACTGGCATCCTGCTGGGCGGCGCGATTGGCTTGGCCAGTAACCAGCTGGCGCTCCGCGTCCGCTTCCTCGACCCGGCCTTCCTCGGCTCGACCTGGATGACTGGCGGAGAGCTGCTGTTCAACGACGCCCGAGACTTCTTCGGCAACTCCGATGTCAGGTACGTTGCGCCTGCGCAAGATACAGAGCGCGTCACTGAGCACGCCACTGTGCAGTACAAGCGCTTCGGCGGCGCGTTGGGAGTGGGCCGCGATCTCTCGATCTCGACCCAGCTCTGGCTGCACTACCGCTTGGAGTCGATCGACGCCACACCCCCGGATGCTGCATCGCATATTCGCGGCGACACTCGGGAGCCCATCGATTTCGACATCATCCCCGGGCGCAGCGTGCTGTCCACGCTCCGCGCAACGCTCGAGCACGATACGCGGGATCAGCCCGTCCTCCCCTCCCGTGGTTGGTTCCTCCAGGCAATGACTGAGGTCAGCTTGGCGCCCGCTGGAAGCGACTACCCATACGAACGCTTCGAACTGAAGCTGAGTAAGTGGTGGGAGCTGCCGTGGGACCACGTCATTTCACTTTCGCTGTTCGGTGGAGCCATCAGCGGCGACGCCCCGTTCTTCGAACAGTATTACGTCGGCGACTTCAGCGACTTCTTACCTGCCCGCGTACTTGGCTTGAACTTCGACCGCAGGCCTCCACCGAACCTGCTCGGAACCGCGATTCAAGAGGTCCGCTACGGGCGCTACGCCGGACGCATCAGCTCCGAGTATCGCATCCCGCTTTACCGAGGCTCGCGCTCCGTCTACGGCATCGACTTCTTCGCTAGCGCCGGCGTCTACGCCGTTGCCAACCCCGTCGACTTCGATCGCCCGGCGTCTGGCTACTCTGGACTCGCGCGGGCACCCATCGACGTCACCGGCAATCTGGGCTTTCGCATCGACACCAGCGCGGGCGGCTTCGCCTTCGCGTTCTCGAACGCGCTCGGCTTCATACCCCCGATTCAGGGTGAGAACCCATGAGTCGCGGCTCCGCTGCATGGGTTGCTCAGCGGCGGTTGAAGAGCGCCCCCGGCCGACTGCGTCCGCTGATGCTGGCGTTGCTCGCAATCGCCACCATCAGCAGTGTCTCCCCGCAGCCGGCGTTCGCCGATGACAAGGACAAGGAGGAGGCGAAGGAGCAGCGTCGACGAGCTCGCTTCCACTGGGACGCGGACAAGAAGGGGCTCTACATGTCGGTCTCCTTCACCGACATCGTCGATGACGCGATTCAGAAGAAGCTGAAGCGCGGCCTGCCTACCACCATCGTGTTCACGGGGACGATCTATCGGCCCAAGGTCAAGGAGCCTATCTCCACCACGGTACAGACGTGCAAGATCACCTGGCACGTCTGGAAGGAAGCTTACCGGGTGGAAATTACACAACCAGGTTCACGCAAGCGACGCTGGGTAGCCGCTCTGAGCGGCGTGCTCAGGCGCTGCGGCAAGGCGCGCTCGCTGCTCGTCGCTGATCGCTCTCAGGCTTCACCCGGGCAAGCGGTGTACGCTGTGACTCGCGTGCAGGTCAATCCAGTCTCCGACGAAGTGCTGAAGCAACTCAAGCGCTGGGTGTCGCGCCCCTCAGGCACCGGCACCGCAGCTCCGGGGGACGCGCTGTTCAGCACGTTCACTGGTCTCTTTCTGCAGCGCATCGGCAAGGCGGAGAAAGAGCTGAACTTCAGCACTCCCGCGGTCGTGCCTCGAGAGAAGAAGAAGAAGAAGAAGAAATGAACGTCTTCCCCATTGGACTGAAGCTCGCCGGCCGCTTGTGCGTGGTGTTCGGTGCCGGCCCCGAGCAGGCGCAACGCGCAAAGAGCTGGCTCGAGCTCGGGGCCAGAGTGCGGATCGTTGCTCACACGTTGGCCGGCGAGCTAGTGGATGAATTGAGTCGGGGATCCATCGAACACTTGCCTCGCGGATACGAGCCCGGCGACCTTCACGAGGCGTGGCTGGCGGTGCTCGTCGACGCAGATCAAGAGCTGGCTACACGGCTCTTCGAAGAGGCCGAGCGAGAACGCGTGTTTTTCTGCGCGGTGGACCAGCCGCAGTCGAGCTACTCCCATCTCGCTCAGGCGCGGGCCGGCGATCTGGTGATCGCCATCTCGACCAATGGTCGCGTTCCCGCGCTCGGGCGCCGACTACGTCAGGAGCTCCAGCGGATGCTGCGGGCGAGCAACGCCGCTTCCCACGTCGCCCGTCTGGCAGCGCTCCGCGACGCGACGCCATCGGAGCGGCGCCGGGAGGTGCTGGGCGAAGCCGTCAGCGAAGTGCGCTTCGATGGCGAGCTTCGCTTCGGCGGTCCTCACTCGAAGGTGGGCGGCCCTTCGCTCGGCGGCGGCACAGGGTAAGTCGCCAAGATCGCCAGCAGGTAGTAGCGATACTGGTGTTGGATCGTCTCCCACTTCGCAGGTGGCAACGATCGGCTCACGCACTGGGTAGTGCGTTTGGCTTGAGGACCGCGCCACTCTCCGCTCTGGCCGGGAAACACCTTGATGCGGTGCTTGTCGAAATCGAGCGTCATCGCGAAGTTGATGCTGCCCTCTTTGCTGGTCTTCGGAGCACAGTCAACGTTGTCCTTGATCGCCTTCGCGAGCGCTTCCTCGAAGAAAGGCAGCTTGTCACACAGGGCTCCTTCCTGGCCCTTGGCTGTTGGCGAGGCGGAACACTTGACCCGTTGCACCGGTCCCAGGCGCACGCGCTCCTCCTGAGTACCCGCGTCGATACTGAACACCGGCAGGCTCGACGGAGAAAGCGCCGCGGAAGCGCTCGCGCTAGCGTTGGTCAGGGTGTTCCCGCTGGGCCGTCTCAAGAAGTACAGCGGGATCGCGATCACGACCAGCCCCACACACACCGCGACGACCAGCTGGGCACGCAGGGGCCGGTCTCCTCCCCCACTACCGCCGCTCCCGCCTCCAACGCCGAGACGGCGCAGGCTGGGTTCACTGGGAACGGGAAAGGAGGGTCGAGTACCAGGCATGCCTGAGGGATATTGCTGGTTCGCGCCCTGCAAAGAGCGCGAATTGACGGGTTCGAACTCGCCCAGCGTAGGGGCGTCGACTCGCGCGCTCTAGCAGCGCGAGCCGTGTCTCGCACGGAACGAACGCGCGAGGAAGGCCGGTGGCAAACTCAGCTGTCGAGCAGCGAGTGTACCGGTTGGCCAGGTTCGGCTTTGACGATCGTAGCCGCCAAGTCAAGTGCCTCGGGCATGAGGCCCTGCACCTGAGACACGACCTGCTCCACGACGTGCCTCGCTTCGTCGATACTCGGCCCGCTCATCGCCACAGCGAATTTCAGCGGGCTGATGCGCCCTGCAGTAGCTGGGGTCAGGCTCAGCAGGAGCATCTCGGTGAGTTCAACGACGCGCTGAGCGGCACGCCGCAGCGCCAGCATCTCCAAGATGGTCGGACGTTCGCTGACCAGACGGTTTGGCCCACGCACCTCGTAGCGCGCGACGGAAAGCGGCACGTCATTCCACTCGGAAAATTGGAGTTCGTCCTGCAGGCTGCGAATCAGTTGATCCCGCTGCAACAGGCCAGTCAGGCCATCGCGGCGGCGTAGGTAGGCCTTCGCCCGCTCGTGCTGGGGAGAGCCGTTCTGAAAACTCACGAGCTTCACGCGGCATTCCCCGAGCTGAATCTCGTTGCCATGAAGCAGCGTGACCGTCTTCTTGCGGTCGAAGCTGTGGTCCGCGTAAGTCCCGTTGGTGCTACCCAGATCCTCGAAGATCCAGGAACCAGAGTGCCAGCGTGCGACGGCGTGCTGACCGGAGACCGTGAACTGCTCACCGAGACCAGCGGCGTTGCCCGGCGCTGGCGGCGATATGCCGCCGGAAAGTCGCGGAG
>JAUILJ010000363.1 GCA_030433055.1 Polyangia bacterium | reverse complement strand
TTAAGGGCGCCCGCTTTCAGCTCGGCCACCGCCTGCGTGACGCGACGGTCGAGCGTGCTGGGGGCAAAGCCACGCGGATTGGCGTGGCCATCGTGGGGGCCGGGCCCAGCGGACTATCCGCTGCCTGGCGCCTCGAACGAGAGGGCATCGCGGACTACGTGGTGTTCGATGTCGAAGCGCAACCCGGCGGCACGTCGACATACGGTACAGAGGGCGTGGTGCCCCATCCGTGGGGCGCGCACTACGTACCGGTGCCTCGGCGCCAGACCTCCGCCCTGTATCGCCTACTGAGCGAGCTGAACGTTCTGGAGCCCGACGTGGATGCTCCGCCCCGCGCCCTGGAGCAGATGCGGATCCGCGCGCCGGAGGAGCGCCTGTTCATCGCTGGCGCGTGGCACGAGGGGCTGTTCCCCGCGGCAGAAGCGAACAAGGAAGACTGGCGGCAACTCAAGCTATTCGAAGCTCAGGTGGCGCGCTGGGTGGCGTTTCGTGACGCTCGGGGACGCCGCGCGTTCGACTTGCCGATGACCCGCTGCTCGGACGCGCCGGAGGTGAGAGCCCTCGACAAGCAGAGCGGGAAGCAGTGGCTGGAAGACCTCGGAATCACCTCGCCGCGGGTGCGCTGGTACGTCGAATACGCCTGCCGGGATGATTATGGGTTGGAGCTCGAGCACACCAGCGCGTGGGCTCTGTTGCTCTACTTCTGTAGCCGCGTGCCGAGTCCCGGAGCAGAGTCAGCGCCGTTCATCACCTGGCCGGAAGGCAACGGACGCTTGGTCCGGCATTTGGTGGATGTCGTCGGCCCGCGGCTGGAGCTGGGCCGCATCGTGACCGATGTGGTGCCCAAGGAGGACACTGTGGAACTGAGTGTCTACTCTCCCGAGGGCGGCCTCCGGCGCTACGTCGCCGATCACGCGATCCTGGCGTTGCCGAAGTTCATCGTACAACGCATCTTGAGGCCTTTCCGGGAGGCATCGCCTGCCCACCTCGCAGAGTTCTCGTACGGTGTATGGATGGTCGCGAACATCCACTTGAGCCGCCGGCCGCAGAGCCGCGGCTTCGAGCTGGCGTGGGACAACGTGCTGTATGACAGTCCGGCGCTCGGCTACGTCGTCGCCTCACACCAGACACTGCACGACCGCGGTCCGAGCGTGTGGACCTACTACCATCCGCTTACCGATGCTGATCCGAAGCAGGCGCGAGAGCGCCTGCTCGCCGCGGATCACCGTGGCTTGACGGACGCCATCGTCTCGGATCTGGCGCGCGCGCATGTGGATTTCGAGGCCTGTGTGGAGCGCGTCGACGTGTGGCGCTGGGGCCACGCGATGGTGCGCCCACGGCCCGGGTTCATCTGGGGCGGCGCACGGGAGAAGGCCGCCGAGTCCGTGGGGCGGGTGCATTTCGCCCACTCTGACCTGTCGGGGGTGGCCCTGTTCGAAGAAGCGCAACAACGGGGGATCCGCGCAGCCGATCGGGTGTTGCTCGCGCGTGGCTTGGCACCCAAGCCGTTTGACTGACCCACACGCCAAGCGCGCAGCGCCGACGGGTGGGGCCTGGGGGACAAGTAGCGCCGCTTGTAATAGAGTTTTCGGGTCGTGACCGTGAGCACCTCTCCCGCCCAGCCCCACGCCGCCGCCGCCGTGCGCGCTCCAGCGCTGGGTCCCTGGCTGTGGGGGCCGCGAGTCGACCTCGGTGTGTTCGCCGGGAGCGCAGCGTTCGCCCTGGCCTGCGTGCTCGGCATGCGCGTCGTGGGGATCGCGCCTGGAGCGCTTCCAGCCTGGGGGTGGTTGGTGTTCGTGCTGGGGATCGACGTGTCGCACGTCTACTCCACCCTGTTTCGCACCTACCTCGATCGGGAGGAACTCAGGCGTCACCGCGTGCGCTACTTCGTCGTTCCACTGCTCGCCTACGGGATCGGAGTCGGGCTGTATGCTCTGGGTGCGCTCTGGTTCTGGCGGGTGTTGGCCTACGTGGCTGTGTTCCACTTCATTCGTCAGCAGGTGGGCTGGGTAGCCCTGTATCGGGCTCGGGCGGGAGCGACCCGCCGGCGCGCGAACGAGAACCACTCGGAGGCTGCGCGCTTGGTCGAGCGTCGCCAGAACCTCGACAAGCTGATCGACGAAGTTACGGTCTACACCGCGACGCTGTATCCCATCGTGTACTGGCACGCGCACCTCCCCCAGACGCGCTTCACCTGGTTCATGCAGGGGGATTTCGTCGACGTGAGCCGTGGCGCTTCGCTGATCTTGCCCGTGGTGCACTGGGTGTGGCTGCTCGCGCTTGCTGGATTTGCCGTGCGGCAATTATGGCTGCTCAAGACGGAAGGCTTCATCCAGCTGGGCAAATGTGTCGTCGTCGCTACGACGGCTCTGACCTGGTACGTCGGCATCGTCGCCACGAACAGCGACGCGGAGTTCACGGTGACCAATGTCGTCGTGCACGGCGTGCCGTACATGGCGCTGCTCTACTTCTACGGTCAGGCGCGGCGCAGCGAGGCACCAGAGCAGCCAGGATCTCAGTTGCTCGTTGGAGGCATTCTGGCCTTCGCCGGCAGCCTTCTGCTCCTCGCGTTCGTGGAAGAGTTGCTCTGGGATCGCCTCGTATGGCGGGACAACCCTTGGCTGTTCGGGGCGAGCAACTTGGAGCTTGGCCAGTGGGCGCTGTGCTTCTTGGTCCCGCTGCTCTCGCTCCCTCAGTTCACTCACTACCTGCTCGACGGGGTGCTGTGGCGCCGCCAGGACACCCGCGAGAACGCCGCCCAGCGCGCGGCGATCGGTATGTGAGCTGGGCGTGGGAAATATTCTACGCGGAAACTAAGGCGTGCGGCGAGGTCGAGCGCTCCAGTCTTCTCGCGTGACCGCCCAGCGCTCGTGATCGCGCCACACGCCATCGAGCTTCAAGAAGCGCGGGCTGAGTCCTTCGAGACGAAACCCAAGGTGTTCGACCAGGCGTCGAGAGCCGACGTTGCCAGGCTGAATGTTCGCCTCCAGACGGTGCAGGCGGCGTTCTCGACGCTTGAAGACGTGGCTCACGAGTAGCTCCAGCGCCTGCTTCATGTGGCCCTGACCGGCCCATGGAGCGTTCACCCAGTAGCCCAGGCACCCGTTCTCGAACACGCCCCAGGTGAGCTCATTGATGCCGATGTACCCGACCAGCGCCGGGGCCGATTCGTCTTGGAGCCAGACCAGGTAACGCTCTCGCCGCTCCTCGTTGTCGAGCCACGCCCGAAAGCGCTGGGGACTGACTGGAGGGAAGATCCACGGCTGGTGCAGGCTGCGGCTCTGCCGCGTCGCGGCGATGAAAGCTCGCTGATCGTTCTTGCTGATGCGACGCAGGCTCAGGCTGCCTCGCGATAGCTCCGCCATGTCCGCCGGTTAGCCTGTGCGGCGAGGGTCGGCAAGCCCTGGATCCGGACGCAGGCGCTTGGCTCATCGGCAGAGTGCCCGTATGACGGTGAGCATGACGGAGCTGAAGGAGACCGCTGAGGGGACGTTGCTCTGGGAGCCGAGTGAAGCCGCGCTCGAGCGCGCCGAGCTGACGCGTTTCGCTCGCTGGCTCGAGAGCCAAAGCTTGGGCCCAGCTAGCGCCGGTGAGATCGCGTCGCGACACGACTATCAGGCGCTGTGGCGTTGGTCGGTGACTGATCTGGAGGGCTTCTGGCGGGCGATCTGCGACTTCTTCGGAGTGATCTTTCATGACAAGCCCTCTGGCGTCCTGAGTCAGCGTCAGATGCCGGGCGCCGAGTGGTTCCCCGGGGCAACGATCAACTACGCCGAGCATGCTCTGCGCAAGCGTGACGCAGCGCTGGCGGTGATCTACGAGGACGAAGGGGGAGAGGTGCAGCGCCTGAGTTACGCAGACCTCTCGGAGCGCGTCGGACAGGTGCGCCGGGGCCTGGCGGAGCTCGGCGTCGGCAGAGGCGATCGGGTGGTCGCCTACATGCCCAACAACGTAGAGGCGTTGCTGGCGTTCTTGGCCGTGGCCTCCCTGGGCGCGGTCTGGTCCAGCGCCTCGCCCGAGTTCGGGGTCAAGAGCGTGCTGGATCGCTTCTCGCAGATCGAACCGAAGGTGCTGCTCGCCGTCGACAGCTACCTGTACGGTGGCAAGCGCTTCTCGCGCAGCTCAGAGATCGAGCAGATCCAGGCGGGGCTCCCATCCCTCGAGCACCTGGTCGTGCAGCGCCGCGACCCGACTCAGTCCCTGCCGAGCGGCGCCAGGGACTTCACCAGGCTACTCGAGGGGAAGCCGGATCTGCGCTTCGAGGCGGTGCCGTTTACTCACCCGCTCTACATCCTCTACTCCAGCGGTACCACGGGACTACCGAAGCCGATCGTGCACGGTCACGGTGGGATCTTGCTCGAGCACTTCAAGGCGCTGGCTCTGCACTGCGACCTGTCGGAGCGCGACCGATTCTTCTGGTTTACGACCACCGGCTGGATGATGTGGAACTTCCTGGTGAGCGGCTTGCTCCTCGGCAGCACCATCGTGCTCTTCGAGGGGAACCCCGGCTACCCCGACCTCAATCGCATGTGGAAATTCGCCGAGGCGCACAAGCTGACTTACTTCGGTACCAGCGCTCCATTCCTGATCGCCTGCCGCAAGGCCGGGATCACCCCGGGCAAGGATTACGACCTCTCCGCCCTGCGCGGGCTTGGCAGCACCGGCGCGCCGTTGCCGTCGGACGGCTTCGGTTGGGTCTACGATGCGATCAGCCAGGACTTGCTGCTGGGGTCGGTCAGCGGCGGCACGGATGTCTGCACCGCGTTCGTTGGGTCATGCCCTTGGCTGCCGGTACACGCGGGCGAAATTCAGTGCGCCGAGCTAGGCGCCAAAGTCGAAGCATACGGTCCCCAGGCTGAGCCGGTGGTCGGTGAGGTCGGTGAGCTGGTGCTGAGTGAACCGATGCCGTCCATGCCCGTGAGCTTCTGGAACGACCCCAACGGCGAGCGCTACTTCGACAGCTACTTTTCGAGCTTCGAGGGGCGCTGGCGCCACGGCGACTGGATCAAGTTTACTCCCCGCGGAAGCTGCGTGATCTATGGTCGCAGCGACTCCACGCTCAATCGCGGCGGCGTGCGCATGGGGACCAGTGAGTTTTACCGCGTGGTCGATGGCTTCACCGAGTTCAAGGACAGCTTGGTGGTGGATACCGGCACGCTGGACAAGGAAGGCGAGCTGTGGCTGTTCGTGGTGCTCGCGCCTGGACACCGTCTCGACTCCGACCTCGAGCAGCGCCTCAAGCGCGCCTTGCGCTCAGAGCTGAGTCCTCGCCACGTACCCGATCGCGTCCTGCCCGTGAGCGACGTTCCACGCACTATTTCCGGCAAGAAGCTGGAAGTGCCGATCAAGCGGGTGCTCGCCGGTGCGCCGCGGGAGCGCGTGATCAACCCCGGAACGCTCGCGAACCCAGAAGCCGTGGATGCGGTGTTGAACGCTGCGGCCAGCTGAGGAAGCGAACTAGACGTCACCCCGCGCGAAGGCGCCCAGCAGGTGATGGGCGAGAGACGACGGGGGAGGTGTGAAGAAGCCTGCGGGGGCGAGCAGCTCGGCGCGGCTCACCCAGCGGGCCTCCTCCAGTTCGTCGTCATCCAGAGAGTACGCTTCGTGTTCGCAGTCGACCACGAACCCGAGCATCAGAGATGCTGGGAAGGGCCATGCCTGGGAACGAAAGTAGCGTTGGTTGTGCACCGCAAGGCCTACCTCCTCCAAGGCTTCACGTCGCACGGTGTCCTCGAGGGACTCGCCGGGCTCGACGAAGCCGGCCAGCGCCGAGAACATTCCTTGAGGAAAACCGGGCTGGCGCGCAATCAAGCACCGGTCTCCTCGGGTGATCAAGATCATCACCGCCGGATCGGTGCGCGGGAAATGCTCGTGGCCCTCGGGGCACACGCGAGTGTGCCCGGCCTTCTTCGGTCGCGTCCGTGCGCCACACCTGGCGCAGAACGGGTGGTTCTCGTGCCAAGCGAGCATGCCGCGGGCGTAGGCAAGTAGCCCAAACTGTGCGGTCGGCAGATCCCCGAGGAGGCGCAGGTCAGCGAAGGTGCCTTGGAGGCCAAGGGCCTGCTTTGGTTCATCCAGCGCGGAGACATCCAGCACGAAGCAGTCACGGGTCGCGCCTGCTCGCGTCAGCTTGCCGAGCCACACGATCTCGCTCGCTGCGTCTACCAGCGCGCCGCTGCCCGTCTCGATACTCGCCTGAGAGTCGCTGACCAGCACTCGGCCACGCCACTGCACGATGAAGTCGGTTTCTGGTTGATCCAGCGCGCTCTCCAGGCGCTCGGTGTCCGAGCGTTCCAGTCCGGCGCGGTCGAGTTCCCAGTCGGTCATGGTCCGAGGCTGTCATGGCGCCCTGCAGGGCCGCAATCTGCTTCAGCCCTCGACTCCGGCTTTGACCTTGACGCCGAGGCGCTCGCTCGCCACTCGGATGGCGACGGGGGAGCGATCCACGCCAAGCCAGCGTCGCTCGAGCCGCTTCGCGACCGCCAGCGTCGTACCCGAGCCGCTCATCGGATCCAGCACCCACGACTCGGGCAGGCTCGCCGCCTGGATGATCCGCTCGAGCAGGCTCTCGGGCTTTTGGGTGGGGTAGCCGGTTGTCTCGCGGGTGAGGGGCGTGTTCGCGTTCATGGCTGGGCAGTCGGTCCAGACGCTGCCGAGCCTGCGACCGTGATCAGCGTAGTAGCGGTACGCCTTACCCCCGATCACGCGTTCGCGGTAGCGCCGGCCTGCCTCATCGACGTTGCGGAAATGCATGCGCTGACTCGTCTCAGCGAACGGCTCCCGCAGCGCAGGATGCTCCACGTTCCAGATCATATTTCCGTGGGGAGCATAGACCAAGATCGTTTGGTGAGTCACGCTGGGCCCCTTGGTGTTGCGCGCGCCGTTGCCCGGGACCCAGATGATCTCGCCCTTGAACGCCTTACGACCGAACACCTCGTCGAACAGGCACTTCGCTTCGTGTACGGCGCGGTGATCGAGGTGCAGCCAAATGCTGCCTTCCGCGGACAGCAAGCGGCCAACCAGCTCCGCGCGAGGCTTCATCATCTCGAGCCACGCCTCGATGCCACCCCAGGCGTCTCGGTAGGCTGCTTCTCCGCTGAGCCGCTCACCCTTCTGCGCGCGGGCGCCCCGAGTACCGCCTGCAGCGAACGGCGGATCCCAGTAGACCAAGTCAACCGCCGCGCGGCCGACGAGGGTGGGCAGCACCTCGAGGCAGTCGCCGTAGTAGAGCTGACTCTTGAGCGTGGCGCGCTGCTTCACTGGAGCCTCACTGGGAGGGGACGCGCGCCGCGGTGGGCTCACCACCAGCTGACTTCGTATCCGGTTCATCGCTTGGCGTATCGATCGGGGGGAGAGGGGGCTCCGCCAAGGCCATGGCGACCAGCTCATCGTCGCTGGGTTCGGGTGTAGAATTTCCTGGTAGAAATTCCCAGTAGGGCCCGCCACCTTCGCACCCCCTGACGGCTTCAGCCTCGGAGCAGGCGAACCGCATGTGGATGTGGTCGTCGTGGGGTGCGCTATCCCGCGGTTGATGGAGTACCGTCTCGGCGTACCAGACCAGCTCGTCCGGCTCACCCTTGGAGCGCGCGAAGTCGATGATCAAGGCTTCGACCTCCTGGCTGCAGAACATCCACTGCACGCTCGCCTCCGGGTCCTGGATCAGCGCCTTGATCAAGGCCCACTCCCGCGGGACGTCGAGCGCGTAGAACTCCG
>JAUILJ010000362.1 GCA_030433055.1 Polyangia bacterium | reverse complement strand
CGGATCTCCCGAGCCTGGATCTCGATGTCCGTCGCCTGACCCCGGGCACCGCCGAGCGGCTGGTGGATCATGATCCGCGCGTTGGGCAGCGCGTAACGGCGACCCTTCTCACCCGCACACAACAACAGGGCGCCCATGCTGGCCGCTTGCCCAATGCAGATGGTGCTGACGGGGCAGCGGACGTACTGCATGGTGTCGTACATCGCGAGGCCAGCGGTCACGACGCCGCCGGGCGAGTTGATGTAGAGCTGGATGTCCTTGTCAGGATCCTCGCTCTCGAGGAACAAGAACTGCGCGATGACGATGTTGGCAACATCATCGTCGATGCCGCTGCCGATGAACACGATGCGGTCCTTCAGCAGTCGGCTGAAGATGTCCCACGTGCGCTCGCCGCGGTGCGTGGTCTCCACCACGTGCGGGTAAATCACGCCCGCACGAGTGCGCTCCAAGTAATCGCCTGAACGCTCGAGTACATCGAGAGCCTGGGCCCGAGTCTCCGGTCGCTTGATCATCCCACCTCTTCTAGTGTCGCTAAGGTCCCGAGTCCATCGAGGGCTACGGAAATGTTCCGCGCCATACCCGAAACGCTCAAGTTCGAATCCGTCGAACCCCGTGCGGAAGGATCACTCGTCTTCGATCTTGGCCTTCGCCTCGATCAGGTCGAGCACCTTGTTCTCGAGGATCATGCCGATGAGCATCTCCCGCTTCTGGGCCTCGCGGTACTCGGCGCGGAGCTTTGCCACGTTCTTACCGGTCTGCTCCGCCAGCTCCTTGAGACCTTCCTCGATCTCGGGGTCGCCGATCTTGATCTCTTCCTTCTTCGCGATGGCTGCCATCAACAGCCCCGCGCGAACCTTCACTTCGCTGTCGACGGCGATACGCGCGCGCAGCTCGTCGTTGAGCTGGTTTCCACGCTGCCCCTGCATCCAGGCTTGCTGGAGGATCTCCCGCTCGGTCAGCTCAGACTGGCGCTGCACCAACGAGGGCGGGACGGGTACCGGATTCTTGTTGCACAGCTCGGCGACCAGGCGCTCGGCCAGCTTGTTCTCGGCTTCCTCTTCAGCCTTCTTCTCCAGCTGCTCTCGAACGTTCTTCTTCAGGTCGTCCAGGCTGCCAAAGGCTTCGTCGACGTCCTTGGCGAACTCGTCGTCCAGCGCGGGGAGCACACGCTCTTTCAGCTCCTTCAGCGTGAGCTTGAAGGTGGCCGTCTTGCCGGCGAGACGCTTGTGGGGATGCCCCGCGGGCATGTCGACGCTGGCCTCAGCCGTCTCGCCCACCTGCTTGCCGAGTAGCGCGTCTTCGATCTCCGAGAACACGGCCTTGGAGCCAAGCTCGATCGGGAGATCCGACGCGCCCGCATCCTCGACCGCGGAGCCGTCGACGGTGACCTCGAAATCGACCGTGGCGAAGTCGCCTTCCTTCGATGCGCGGGCATCCTTCGGCGGCTCGAGGGTGCTGTGCGCTTTCCGCAGCGCCTCGAGCTCCTCGTCCAGAGCCTCGTCGGTCACGGCCTTGCTCGGGCGCTTTGCCTCCAGGCCTTCGTACTCGACGCTCTCGATCTCGGGCACCACCTCGAAGCGTGCCTTGTAGGAGAACGATGAGCCCTGCTTGAGCTCCGCCGGCTCGATCGCTGGGTTGTTCACCGGCTGCACCTGCTGCTCGCTCACGACCTTGGGGAAGCTCTCGTCGACCAGCTTCTGAGCCACGTCTGCGGCGACCCGCGGCCCGAACATCCGCTGCAGCACCTGACGCGGCGCCTTGCCTTTGCGGAAGCCCTTGATACGCGCCGACTTCGACAGCGCCGTATAGGCCTTGTTCAGTTCCTCTTGGACACGCCCGGACTCGATCTCGACATCGAACTCGACCAGGACTGGGCTCAGCTTTTGTACGTTGACCTGCATTGGAAGGAGAGCGGCTCTGCCATGCACGCCATCCAAGGTCAACCTAAACCGGCCCTGCTGTCGTGGTTGGGTCAGCGGAAGCGGAGAGTGCGCCTCACCCCCAACCGACGAGGCGGAAAAAACGGCTCAAAATCAGCCTGATTCGGCGTTCGAGACGCTGAGGTGAGCCACAAAAGAAGAGCCCCCTGCGGGAGGCAGTTCCGCAGGGGGCGAGGTCCCGGGAGGGACGTCGAGGAGCGAGTGAGTCGCTCCCCGTAAGCTATTCGTCCTCGTCGTCGTCATCCTCGTACTCAGCCGAGTCGAGCATGGCTTCGAAGGGATCGTGGTCGAAGTCGATCTCCTGGCGGTTGGGATCCTCCACGTCATCGATGGACCACGTGGGTCGCAAGTTGCTGTGGATCTCCTCGCGCGAAAAGTCGTCGAAGCTTCGGTAAGACGGTCGGGGGGCCATCGGTCCTCCTGGCAGGGTTGGGTCACTCCGAGGCACGGAGCGGGTTCGTTGGAGCTACGGGCGGGTGGATGAAGGAGCGCTCGGATCGCCGGGACGACCGGAGCTGGTGACCATCGAGACCAGTTGCGCGGGGGCACTTGGCCTCTGGGGACACCAGAAGTGCTGCTGCAGGATGCGGTCAGTCGCGACTTGGCCCCTTGCGTCCCGATCGGCGAAGAACCGAGGATTCACGTGTTTTCGCGGGTGATCGGGTTGGAACTTCGTGCGCTGTGTGATGACTTTAACCACTTGCACCTACATCTGCGCACAGAGTAGGACAGGACCCCAGGCCGACCAAGAAAACGAGAGTCACGGCGTGAATTTCGATAAGAGTGCTCTCCCCGCTGCTTAGGGTGGGCGCCGCGCCGAATCGCCGTGTAGAAGGCTTGGGCGCGGTCGGTAGCGCACAGATCTCGAATGGCTCCTCCTCACATCATCGCCATCGCCAACCAAAAGGGCGGCGTCGGAAAGACCACGACGGCAGTCAACCTCGCCGCAAGCCTCGCAGCCGCGGAGCGTCCGACACTGCTCGTGGACCTGGATCCCCAGGCAAACGCGTCCAGCGGCGTTGGGGTACACCGAGGCGACGCGGAGCTCACGGTGTATGACGCGCTGATCGGCGCCGCCACGCTCGAGCAGGTGATGCGGGACACGCCCATCGAGCAGCTGAAGGTCGTCCCGTCGAGCAGTGACTTGGTCGGGGTGGAATACGAGCTGCTCGACGAGAACCGGGGCACTCACCTGCGCAAGGTGCTCGAGTCCGAGGCCGCTCAGCGCTTCGACTTCGTGGTGCTCGACTCCCCGCCGAGCCTGGGCGTGCTCACGATGAACGCCCTCGCCGCTGCGGATCGCGTGATCGTGCCGCTCCAACCGGAGTATTACGCCCTCGAAGGCATCACTGCCCTGATGAGCACGATCGATCGCATCCGCGCGACGCTCAACCCCAAGCTCGATATCGAGGGCATCGTCATTACCATGTGGGATCCTCGCAACAAGCTCGCCCACGAGGTGGCGAGCGAAGTGCGACGCCACTATCACGTCTTCGAGTCCATCATCCCGCGCAACGTGCGCCTCAGCGAAGCCCCCTCCCACGGCCTCCCTGCCCTGCTCTACGACGTCAGCTGCAAGGGTGCGCAAGGCTACCTCAGCCTGGCGCGCGAGGTGATTGAGGCGCACGCATGAGCACCAAGCGACCGGCGCGGGGCCTGGGTCGCGGCCTCGACGCGCTGCTCCCCACCAAGCCACCTATCCGCACGGAAACGGGAAGCGCCGGGGCACCGCAAGCCAGCTACGGGGACAACAACGTCTTCAAGTGCCCCGTTGACAAGCTGATCCCGCAGAAGGGCCAGCCACGGCAGCACATCAACCAGGCCGCTCTGGAGGAGCTCGCTCAGTCCATCCGAGAGCACGGCTTGATCGAGCCCCTCGTCGCGCGGCGGCTGCCGAACAGCGACAAGCTCGAGCTGATCGCTGGTGAGCGGCGCTGGCGAGCCTCCCAGCTGGCCGGGCTGAGAGACGTGCTGGTCGTCGTGCGCGAGGTCAGCGCCGCGAGCGCCTTCGAGCTGGCGTTGATCGAGAACATCCAGCGCGCTGACCTCGACCCCATCGAGTTCGCCGAAGCGCTGGACCGCCTGCTCAAGGAGCACAGCTACACCCAGGAGAGCTTGGCCACCCGCGTGGGCAAGGATCGCTCGACCATCGCCAACGCGTTGCGCCTCCTGAAGCTGCCGAGCCACGTGCGCTCCATGGTGATCAACGGGGAGCTGAGCGAAGGCCACGGCCGCGCGCTACTCGGAGCGCCCGACGAGCTCACCATGACGCACCTGGCGGACAAGGCCGCGAGGGGTCGCCTCTCAGTGCGCCAGACAGAGCAGCTGGTACGCGCCGCCAAGCAGAAGGCCGCCGACAAGAAGCCTGGAACCAAAGGCAAGACCGCCAGCGTCCGGGACCTCGAGATGCGCCTGACCCGGCGCCTGGGCACCAAGTGTGAAGTCGCCGATCGAGAGGGCAAGGGAGAGGTCAAGATCAAGTACGGCAGCCTCGACGAGCTGGATCGGCTGCTGGAAATTCTGCTCTAGGTCGGGTTTCTTCGGCCGCGGTCATGGCCTTCCCGAGTTTGGGGGGTGAGACGCACTGAAGTGCGCCAGCGACTGGCCGTAGTCCCGCTGTGTGAGTTCTTCTGCACCGAGCGCCGAGCTAGCGGAGCCCGCGCCTGACCCTACCGGAGACCAGGCGCGCTTCGTCGAGCCCAAGCACCGCGCGCTGCGCGCGCTGCTCGCCGCCACCGTCGTCGTCGGGCTGCTCGGCGTCGGCGCCGCGCGCGACGGCGCCAAACGCGCAGAGCAGCTGAAGTGCTGGGGGACGCTCCGCAACACGGCCAGGGGCGATGCCTGGCAGTGCGAGCGACAGGCGGAGCGCTGGCTCCGCGTTTCGGCGACCCTGCCCTGGACTCGCCCCGCCGCAACCCGGACTCGCGCCGACCTCCGTATCCGCGCGGCAGAGCTCGAGCTCTTCGTCGCCACCCGTGGCCAGCCTTCGCGATCGCGGCGCGCCGTAGCTGCCACTCGCCTGCTCGAGCGGAGCCCCGAGCTGGCCCCTGCGGCGAGCGCGGCGCTCCAGAGCGGCGCGTACTCCGAACTGCTGGCGTTCGTGGACACGCGGCGTTCGAGCCTCGACCCCATGAGCCGGGACCTGGCGCTCTGGGCGGCGCTGGTCGACGTGAACCCAGGATCGCTCCGGGAACTGCTCTCCAGCGCTCCGGGGCGCGATCGGTTCGGCGAACCGGGTCGCACGGCGGCGCTCGCGTGCGCCGTCCTACCCAGCGCCGACGCCCGGCCCTGGCTGGACAGCTTGGATGGCGCGCAGCCCGCGCTGCGCGTGGCGTGTGGAGGCGCGCCTCCCCCCCAACCCTTCGATCGAGAGACCGTTGTGGAGCTGCGGTTGGGTCAGCTCGCGCAGGAGCTCTCTCAGCTCTCGATCAACGACCCGCTGAGCGCCCGGGCAGCGCGAGCGCTCAGCATCGTAGCGCCCGCCTCGACGCACCCGGAGCGCACACGGCTGGAGCCTCCACGCTGGTACGCCCCAAGCGACGTATTGAGCGGCCTCGCGGTCGCTGTGAGTAGCGAAGCGCTCGATCGCGCGGCGCGCCAGCTGGACGAGCTCCTCGCATCGGCGGGCGCTCGACCAGCGGGGCGTTCCGAACGGCATCGACCCAGCCGCAGCCATTTTCCCAAGGGAAACACTCTCCAGGGCACGCTTCGCGCTACGCTTGCAGGCCTTTGCCCTCGGGCTCCGCAGAGGCAGGCAGCAGTTTGCGCAAGCGCAACTCGAGCAAGCCGAGGCACACCCGGCGCCAGGCTTCGAGCTCAGCCTGGCCGCCGCGCACCTCGCGCTGCGAGAGCCCCGCGCGGCGCTGCGCCTGAACGCTGAGCACGCCGAGCGCTACGGAGACAGCAGCAGCCTGGAAGAGAGCGCGCAGCGCAGCCTGCAGCGCGCCTACGCCGAGAACGAGCTCGGGGACAAGCTCGCGGCGTTCCTCGCGGCGCGCAGCGCGAACCAGCTGTGCGAGGCGGCTGGGCTAGCCCGGCAGCAAGCGCTCTCCACCGCGGGCGCAGCATCCTCCGCGGCTGTCACCTGCCGGGATGCGGAGTGGGCCTTCACCGCCTCGACCATAGCCGCACGGCAACGCAAGCAGCTCTCCGCGCCAATCGATCTCAACAAGTTCATCACCGGCGACATCCAGGTGGAGAACGACTCGCTCGCGCTGTGGAGCACCCTTGCGGTGACTCCGGAGGTCGCGCGCCGTCCACTCCGTGTGCGCCTACGTCGCCCGACCCTGAGCGTGCGCTGGATGGCCTTCGGCTTTCAGCTCGCCGCAGAAGTAGCCAGCGGCTCGGGTGACGTTGACGTGTGGCTGGACGCGGCCGCTGGCCGGCACCGCCCAGGAGACCTGCTCTCATACTTCGTCGCGCGCGCAAGCGTGGCGCGCTGGCGAGGCGACGCGACGGCAGAGCGGGTATGGGCTGCGCGCTCCAAGCGCGCAGAAGCGCTCGCGGCGGACGACACCGCGAGCTACCTGCTATCTCAGGCGGGCTACTAGCTCTTCGCCGCCCGGTGTGCGGGCACGTCGAAGCCGCTGGCCTCACGTCGCACCGGGCTGGGCCCGGCTGCCACCGCGCGCACCGGGCTGGGCCTGGGTGCCACCGGGCTGCGGCGTTGCTCAGAGCGTCTTGAGCAGCGCCTTGGCCTCCTGCCCGACCTTGCCATCAGGGTCGAGCTTGATGGCTTCCTTCAGGGCCGCGGTGGCTTCCTTCTTCTTGCCGGCGGCTGCCAAGTGCTTGCCCAGGTAGTAGTGGCCGGCCGGGCTCTTTGGCTCCTTTTCGATTGCCGCACGGTAATCAGCCGTGGCGCCATCGACGTCCTTCATCGCGTTCTTGCAGGCGGCTCGACGTACATACAGCTGAGGCAGCGCATCCTTTTCGATCGCTTTGTCGAGGACGGCGACACAGTCGGCGAAGGCCTCCACCTTGCCCAGCACCGCGCCGATTGCCCCGAGGATCTTCACGTCATCGGTCTGGATCGAGAGCAGCACCTTCTTGGCTTCGTCCTTCTTGCCCGCGCTCGCCAGCATGTCGCCGTACGCAAAGCGGAGCGCCGAGTCTTTCGGGTTGGCGGCGCTCGCCTTGCCGTACGCCGCCAGGGCCTCGTCGGCGCGCCCGAGCGCCTCGAGAATGAGCGCGTGGTTCATCAGCAGGCCCGGGTGAGCCGGCGTCGCCTTGAGGGCAGGCTCGACCACCTTCAGCGCGCCCTCTGCGTCTTTGTCGACCTCGAGCAGGATCCCAGACAGGTTCACAGCGGCCTCGGGCAGCTTGGGATCCGCGGCGAGCGCCTTCTGATAGTGCTCCTTGGCGCCCGTGGTATCGCCCCCCTGCTCCAGCACCACGCCGTAGTAGTAGTTGGCTTGGGCGTCGTCGGCGTTCTTGGCCAAGGCCTCGTCCAGCTTGGCTTTGGCGCCATCGAAGTCTCCCGCTTGGATGGCGTTCTTGGCGGCCTCGACCTCAGCGCTCGACGCTGGAACTTCGCCACCACCGCCGTCGTCATCGTCGAGCGGCGGCGGATCCGTCGGGCCGCTCGGCGGCGGAGTCGAGCCACCACAGGCTCCCAGAGTCGATACACCCAATGCCGCTGCTACGAGCCAGGCGGCCCAGCCCCTGTGCTTGATCATGATGCGTTGCCCTCGCGTTCCAGTTCTTCGATAGATGAAAGGATTCGATTCTTGAGTTCTTCGATGCGAGCGCGCTCAGTAACCTTGGTTCCGCCCTC
>JAUILJ010000361.1 GCA_030433055.1 Polyangia bacterium | reverse complement strand
GGAGACGCCTTCAAGGGTGGACAGGTACGGGTCGCGCCGAGGCATCGGACGCTTCCTCAAGGAGTGGGTAGGGCTGTTCGCCTTCGCCGCCGTGGTGCTGGTCAGCCGGTCATCGCTCGCAGACCACTATCAGGTGCCGTCCGGGTCGATGGAGCCCACGGTGGAAGTCGGAGATCGAGTCCTGGTGGACAAGCTTGCCTATGGGCTCCGTGTGCCGTTCACCACGCTGCATCTTACCCAGTCGTCGCCGGGTCACGGTGACGTCGTCGTCCTGGAGTCGCCCGAGGATTCTCGGGTGTTGCTCAAGCGCGTCGTCGGGCTACCCGGGGACCTGGTGGAGGTAAGGGAGGGTGTGTTGTGGCTCGACGGAAAGTCCACTGAACGCCTGGGAGCGCCCCACGCCGCGGTTGAGCGACTGGGCGGACGAGAACATCGCCTGGATTTGAGCTCCGGGGGCGGACCAGATTTTGGTCCCGAAACGGTGCCGCGCGGAAAAATTCTCGTGATGGGTGACAACCGCGGAAACTCCCACGACTCGAGGGCGTTCGGCTACGTGGAGCGCGAGGCCATCCTCGGTCAAGTCGCGGGCGTGTTCGTCCGCCACGGCGCGCTGCGCTGGGTGCCACTGCGCTGACGGCAGTGCCCACGCTCCGTTCGGGCTACGAAGCCTCGGCTTCTTCTGAGCTGCGATCGGTGGTGAGCTGGGAAAACACCGCGTGATCCACCCAGCGCCCGCCCACGTACTCGGCCTGGCGCGCGATGCCTTCGAAGCGGAAGCCGAGGCGCATGATGACGCGCAGACTGGCGTAGTTTTCCGTCGCCGCTGCGCAGCGGATGCGGTGGGCGGCGAGCGTGTCGAACGCGAACCCGACACACGCCTTGGCCGCCTCTGTCATCAAGCCATTTCCGCACGCCTCACGCTTGAGCCAGTAGCCGAGTTCACACGAGCGATGCAGATGCACGACCGAGTCCAAACCGACGACACCCAGCAGTTCGCGATCCTTCTTACTCCGGATCGCCATCCGCACGGCGCGACCCGCGTCCCAGTCTTGGGCGCAGGCTTCGGCGTAGCGCTGGGAAGCCTCCGCGGAGTTGTTGAAGGGTACCCAGGGCAGCCATCGCTCCAGGTGCCAGCGGGAGTTGTCGACCGCCGTCCACAGCTCCGGGCCATCTGCGGGATCGATCGGGGACAGTATGATGCGGTTGCTCTCCACCGGGCTGCTGCGCACCGTAGAGCGAGCCGGGATGGTGAGCATATGCGCGGCGGTCACTTGTTGTGCTCCCCGCACACGATTCTCACCAAGTAGCCCTCGAGCCGACCCGCCTCGAAGTCGCGCCAAGAGACGAACCACTCCTTGGGTGTCGCGACGATGTCCGGGTAGGGCTGAAACGCGTTCATTTTGCCGATCAGGCTCGGCTCTTCGATTCCATCGCGTCCAATACGCGCGAACATCACGCGCTTGTTCTTGACCTCGAACCACGCCACTGCGGCTTCGGTGCCGTTCGTTGCGATTGACGGTCGATTCCCCAGGGAAGCAAGCTCCCGCCTCCACATGGGCTCCGTGGAGGCCTTGTCGTAGTACGCCGCGAGGGCGCCTGCTTTTTCGTCGTCCCACACCACGAAGCAGCCGATCTTCGTGCACGCGATGCGTGGTTGGGCGTGCTTGCCTTCGTCTGCGCTCACGCGATGCAGCGTGCCGACGTGGCGATCCGCCGACTTGGGGTCGTCCTTCTTGCCGCCGTCTTGATCTCCAAGGCCCTTGGCCAGCTCCGGGTCGTCGAGCGCCACGGTCAGCGCCATGATGAGCGTGCTCTGCCCCTTCACCAGTTCGAACGCGATGTTCAAGCGCCCATGCGCGACATCGAGCGCGGGGTGCCGAGCCTCGGTGGTGTCCTCCGAGCCGAACGCGGTGAGGCGCACCGCGTCGCTCAGCGGCTTCAACTCGCCATCCAGGTGACGGGCGAAGAGGTCGCCTTTGTCGTTCTCCTGCCACACAGCCCAGAAGGTGCTGTCTTCTGCGCGTGCCAGAGCGGGGGAGTAGTCGTTGCGTGTGCGGGTGCTGATCCGGCGCGCGGGACCAGCGATGCGGCCATCGCGCTCGACCAACCGCACATAGACCCCAGGTGCGCCGCCCTGACCATCCCAGTAGAGGAGCGCGATGCGATTCCCCGCGGGAATGAGCTGGGGGTGGCTCGCGCCTTCTGCCTCCGGAGTGAGCCCGCGCGCCGGCGTTACGCGCCGCAGCGCAGAGTCGAGCAGCACGCCGTACGCCTGGCGCTTGCGTGAGTCCTCATGGTTGTCCACCCAGACGAACAGCGGCCCCGCGTCGCTGATGGCCACCGTGGTGCGTGAGGGCTTGCTGGTGTTGTCGAAAGGACGCGGCCGACTCAGCCCCGTCAGGTGGCAGAACCCTTTGTCTGGGCGCAGGGCGACGCCCGCTTGGTTGAGCACGCCACGCGCGACCCGTGTCCCGCCCGCGTTGAATGCCTCGCGGAACATGGTCAGGGCCTCGGCGTGCTTGTTGTCGCTGAGTAGTTTCTGCGCAGAGGCGATCTGCAGCGCATAGGGCGCCGTCTCCAGCGGCTCTGTGGCGCTGGGCAGTGGGGCGGGGGGAGTCTCGACGCTGGCAACGCTGGAGACGGCCGGAGACGGCCCTCCGGGCTCTGGAGGGTGGACCACATACAGCCAGAACGCGTACCCACCGATCGCCATTGCGGACACCAGCAGCAATACCGCGAGCGCCTTGCCCAACCCTGAGCCGGACTGCGCCTGGACATCGGCCGACGGCATCCCCGGGGACTGCGGTTCGTTCGAACTTGGCGCGCTCTGAGGCGCGGCGTCTGCACCGGGGGACTGGCGTTGCGCCGCGATGCCGTTCCACGAATCGGGCGAGGCAGGTTCGACCAGCTTGTCGATCAGCTGGCCTTCTTCCTCGCTGTGCAGGCTAGCTCGCTTGACTGCCCCTGGAGCTGGCTTGAGCGCGCGCTCGAGGGAAATCGCGAACTCTTTCGCGGACTGGTAGCGCCGATCGGCGTCTCGATCGAGTGCCTTGAGGAACCAGTCGTCGAAGTTCGGGGGGAGGTCAGGACGAAGTCGGGACGGGCGAGGGATTGGTGCGCCCGCGATCTGCGCGAGGATCATGGCCACGCCTTGATCCGAGTTCCACACGGTCTTCCCGGTGAGGCACTCGTAGACGATGCAGCCAAGGGCCCACAGATCACAGCGGTGATCGACCTCACCCTGCCCCTTGGCCTGCTCCGGCGCCATGTACGCGGGCGTGCCGAAGAGCGCACCTTCGCGGGTCAACCGTGTTGCCTCGCCGCCCTCGTTCGCTGGTTCGTAGAACTTGGCGAGGCCGAAATCGAGGATCTTGGCGACGGTGTCGCCTTCCTCGGTTCGGGCGATGAAGATGTTCTCCGGCTTCAGGTCGCGGTGCACGACTCCGGAGCCGTGGGCCTTCATGAGTCCCTTCGCGGTTTGTGTCGCGATGCGCAGCGCGTGGTCCAAGCTCAGCCGACGCTCGCGGGAGAGCAGCTCGTAGAGGCTCTCCCCCTCCAACAGTTCCATCACCAGGAATGGCCGGTCGCTCCACTCACCGCTGTCATAGACGTCGCAGATGTATGGGCTACGGATAGCTGCGGTAGCGCGTGCCTCGCGCAAGAACCGCCCCAGGACCACCCGGGAGTTGACCAGTTCCGCGGCTAGGATCTTTACGGCGACGCGCTTGCCGATCTCGATATGCTCGGCTTCATAGACGGCTGCCATGCCGCCTCGACCGATCTCCTTGGTGATGCGGTACTTGCCCTCCAGAAGCGTTCCGGCTGGGACCTTGGACGTATTCGGGGGCGGCATTCGAGGGATATGAGAAGGTGGCTCGCCCATCTGGGCGGACTCGCACGGCGCGAATGAACAGGTGACCTACGCCAGTCGAAGCTTTGGCCGGTCCGGACTGACCTGAGTGATGAGCGAGTTCTTCTTTGGGGCGAGAGAGCTTAGACGCGAACCAATAGGCGCTGGAAGTCAGTAGGCAGGGATGAGGTCCACAAGTTCGGCCCACCCTGGAGGGCGGCTCCGGATGGTGCCGCCAGAGTATGCCAGTAGAGCACACGAAATCTGCCGTGTGTTTCGTCAGTGCAAGCCGCGTTTTCCAGGGCTTCTGCGGGGACGAATGCTGGCTCCTCGGTAGGTTGCGCGAGCCATCGAGGATCCAGGCGGCTGAGCGCGGTTGCGAATGCCTTCGCCGTGTAGGTTGGATCCGTTGTGAGTCCAATTTTCTGCGCGTACTCCACGCAACGGCGTCCGCCGAGGCTCTCATAGCCGTATCCGCGGCCCGTGTGTGTCGAATCCACACTGAACGTGCCACCGCGCCTCAACCCGTTGCGCGCCACGAGCTGGCGCAACAGCAGGCCCATCCCCCAGGCGGGGCCCGCCACCGGGGCCGCGATCACGCGGCTCTTCGAGCGATCCCGTCCGAGCCCCACGACCAGACCGGCAGCGGTGCCACACGAGCCGGCGGACACCACGAGCTCATCAAAGTCGCCGAGCGCACGCGCCTTCAGTTGCGCTCGTAGCTCGGCCGCGGCGGCTATGTAGCCTTGGCAGCCAACGCGAGACGAGCCACCGGGCGGGATCACGTAGGTCCCCCGGCGGAGCTGTCGAAGCACCCGGGGCAGGGCGGAGGGACCCGCTCGGCTTGCCACGCAGTCTGCGCCTGACGCCAGGGTCAGGCGCAGCATCTGCTCGGCGTGTTCGCTCCACGGCTGGGGGAACAACACCGCACGCACTCGCAGCCCATGACGCAGTCCGAACACGCTGCTGGCATAGACGTGATGGCTCCCGGCCGCGCCGAAGGTGAGCAGCTGCTGACTCCCACGGGCCAGCGCTTCTCCGATCAAGTGCTCGAGCTTGCGGACCTTGTTTCCTCCGTACAGTGGGCTCGTCTGTCCATCGTCTTTGAGCCAGAGCTCACCCCGACCGTCTCGCGTGACGAGGACGCGCTCGAGAGGTGTCGGGTAAGTTCCCAAGCACAAGGGCCGTCCGGTCATCGCACTTCCGCTACCATCCCGAGTCATGATTCGGAAGATCGCCGTCAATACGGGAGGTGGAGACGCCCCAGGGCTCAACGCCGTGATTCGCGCGGTGGTGATCAGCGCGCTCTGGCGCGGCTGGGAGGTGTGGGGGATCCGACACGGCTACCGAGGCCTGATCGTGGACGACCCAAACGATCTGGTTCGCCTCGAGAGACGCTCCGTGCGCGGCATCACACACCTGGGCGGGACCATCCTCGGGAGCACGAACCGCGGCGACCCGTATCACTATCCCGTCGAGGTCGACGGGACGACCCAGCCCATGGACGTCTCAGGGCGGCTGATCGAGCGCTTCAAGGAGCTGGGCTTCGACGCCCTGATCGCGATTGGTGGCGACGGATCCTTGAAGCTCGCGAATCGCCTGCTGGAACAAGGACTGCCCCGGGTCATCGGTGTGCCCAAGACGATCGACAATGACCTGGCTGGCACCGACGTGACCTTCGGTTTCCAAACCGCTGTCGCGACCGCGACCGACGCGCTCGATAAGCTTCACTCGACGGCCCAAGCGCACGAGCGCGTGATGGTGGTCGAGGTCATGGGGCGCTACGCGGGGTGGATCGCGCTGTACGCGGGGCTAGCGGGGAGCGCGGACATCATCCTGATTCCTGAGATCGAGTTCGACATCGAGCGGGTCTGCGAGAAGATCAGGCGCCGCGAGGCTCGCGGTCGCCACTTCGCGATCGTGGTCGTGGCCGAGGGCGCGAAGCCCAAGGGAGGTCACATGACCTTCAAGGCGAGCAAGGGCGAATTCTCGGAGCACGCACAACTGGGGGGCATCGCTCAGCAGGTCGCTGATCAGATCACTGCGCGCACCGGCAAGGAGACGCGAAGCTTGGTGCTTGGGCACCTCCAGCGTGGCGGTAGTCCGGTAACCCCCGATCGTATTCTGAGCTTGCGCCTCGGGACAGCTGCGACGAAGTACCTCGCGGAAACAGATCGGAGCGGCATGGTCAGCGTGCGCCATGGCGAGATCGAGTTGACCCCATTTTCTGAAGTCGCTGGCAAGATCCGGACGGTGCCGCTCGACAGCGACACATTGCGCACGGGGCGGGACCTGGGCGTGTGCTTCGGGGATGAGCCCGCGGGCACATTCCTCGACGGAACGATGCCTCCGCCGCCCCTGCGTCGCTATGACTGAGCGCCGACGCGGCTGACGAGTTGCTTGTCGCGGGGAAACGGCTGACCTCACCCCCGAACTCGGATCAGGCGACGGAGAATCCTGGCGCACAAACGCATCAAAGCCCCCGAGACGCTGGGTCTTGGGGGCTCTGACTGGTGGGGCGCGCTACTAGATGTCGTAGTACAGCGCGTACTCGAGGGGATGCACTGCCTTGCGGATGACATCGAGCTCGTTCTCGCGCTTGTAGCTGAGCCACATGTCGACGAGGTCCTTGGTGAACACGTCGCCCTGCAACAGGAACTCGTGATCCGCCTCGAGCGCGTCGAGTGCCTGGTCGAGGCCGAAGGGCATGCTGGGCACCTCGCGCAGCTCCTCGGGGCTCAACGAGTACAGGTCCTTGTCCAGCGGCTCTCCGGGATGGATCTTGTTCTTGATCCCATCGAGGCCGGCCATCATCATCGCCGCGAAGGTGAGGTAGGGGTTTGCCGTGGGGTCGGGGTAGCGACACTCGATGCGGCGCGCCTTCGGCGAACTGGAGTACGTCGAGATGCGAATCGCCGCGGAGCGGTTGCGGCTCGAGTACGCCAGGTTGACCGGCGCTTCGAAGCCGGGCACCAAGCGCTTGTAGCTGTTGGTGGTGGCGTTCGAGATCCCCGCGAGTGCGCGCGAGTGCTTGAGGATGCCGCCGACGTAGTACAGAGCGAGCTCGCTGAGGCCGGCGTACTCATCGCCAGCGAAGAGCGGGTTGCCATCCTTCCACAGGCTCTGGTGGATGTGCATGCCGTTGCCGTTGTCGCCGGTGATGGGCTTGGGCATGAACGTCGCCGTCTTGCCTGCGCGGTAGGCGCAGTTCTTGACGACGTGCTTGAACCACATCAGCTTGTCGGCCATCGTCAGGAGGTCGTCGAAGCGCATGTCGATCTCGCCCTGACCAGCGGTGGCGACCTCATGGTGGCTGACCTCGACGTCGATCCCCACCGCCGCGAGCGTGAGGCAGATTTCCGTGCGGAGATCCATCTGGGTGTCGTTGGGAGAGACGGGGAAGTAGCCACCCTTGTAGGTCACCTTGTGACCGAGGTTCGGACCTTCGTCGCGGCCCGTGTTCCAGGCTGCCTCGACGCTGTCGACCTTGTAGAAGGTGTTGTTCGGCGCGGTGCTGTAGCGCACGTCGTCGAAGATGAAGAACTCAGCTTCGGGGCCGAAGAATGCCGTGTCGGCGATGCCGGTCGACTTGAGGTAAGCGACTGCCTTCTTCGCGATGTGGCGCGGGTCGCGGCTGTAATTCTGGCGGGTCAGCGTGTCCTGGATGTCGCAGATCAGCGAAAGCGTGGGGTGCTTCGTAAAGGGATCCATGATCGCCGTGTTGGGATCCGGAAGCAGCAGCATGTCGCTCTGGTTAATGGGCTGGAACCCGCGGATCGACGAGCCGTCGAAGCCTGCGCCGTCCTCGAAGACCGACTCCTTCAACTGATGCATGGGGATGCTGGTGTGCTGCCACTGTCCCAGTA